>NZ_JBYIQP010000070.1:0-36506 GCF_057707665.1 Actinacidiphila sp. bgisy167
GTGGTGCGGTAGGCGTCGATGATCGTCTGAACCGTCTTGTTGCCGCTCTTGTCCTCGACCTCCGCCTTGAAGGAGACGGAGCCGCCGGCCGGCGGGTTGTGGACGGTGACCTCGTCCTGTTTCACCGTCACCCGGGACCATGTGGACCCCGAGTCGAACGAGGCGTACACCCGGAGCGCCTTGAGGTGGCGCCCGGCCGCTGATCCTTCGACGGTGACGGGGACCTTCAGTGTGCTGCCGCCGACTGCGGTGGAGTCGGTGCTGAGCGTGGGGCTGTAGCGGATCGCGGTGGTGGGAACCGCCACGGCGCCCTTGGTGCGTGCGGAGGTGAAGGAGTACTCGGCCGTGACCCGGGTGCTCACGTTCGCGCCTCCCGGCTCCGCGTCCCGGCCGACGGTGGTGACCAGCCGGTACTGGGCCTTGCCCGGGGGCAGAGTGAAGGTCGCGAAGTCCACCATGTCCGCTGCTGTGGCGTACACCTTTCCGTCGCGGTAGAGCGTGGTCGAGGCGGTGTCCGGGTTGTACCTGCCGGCACCGGTGTTACCGGCGCCGTCGGAGAACGGGCTGATGAGGCCGGTGAGGGTGTCACCGTCGCGGACCAGTCCGAAGCCGGTGCCAGCCTTCGGCCCGAACACGCCGATGTTGATGTCCCGGTGGTAGGTGCGTCCCGCTGTGAAGGTCTCGTCCGCTGAGGTGAGGTCGTTCTGGATCCAGCCGCCGCCGTAGATCTCGGCCGTGTGGTGCCAGCCGTATCCGCCCTGGACGTAGGCCGTCAGGGTGGTGGGCAGGTTGACGTACACGAAACCGGTCTCACGGGCGAGGGCCGGAAGCGTCTGGTGCTTCGCCCACCCCCCGGTGGCTCCCGCGGATCCCACCCGGTAGAGCACCTTGGCGAGATCCGACTGCTTCACGTGCTGGGTGTGCCCCGTGTAGACGCGTCCCTTGAGCGTGTGGGCGACCTGGTATTCGCCCTTGGGCGAGTTCCACTGTTCGTGGAGGTACGACGTCACTTCGTCGCGACGCAGGGACGGCCCGATCTGCATGGTCCCGGTGCCCAGTTCCCAGTCGTAGAGGCCGAGCCGGGTGGAGTTCGTGGCGCCGCCGGACGTGGTGACGACGGTGATGTTTCCGGTCATGAGGGTGGCGTCCGGATCGGGCACGGTGACGTCGACCGGCTTGGTGAGACGGGCGTCGAAGGCGAGCTTGGTGTCCTTGTCCAACGTCAGTTTCGGCGCCGAGAACCAGTCGTCGCTGCGAGAATCCTCCGGCCAGACATCACCGACGACGGCGTAGGTGCCCTCGGGAAGCCGCACCGTCTGCCGGCCGTCGTCGCCCTTGATCCACTCCAGGAACTCGCCGGTGTCGAAGTCGTACACATAGCCCGACCATTCGTGCCAGGCCGGCCGGCCGCCATCGCGGTGGAAGGCCTCGAAGGACAGGTCGTACATGGGGGGTTCGTAGTTCACCGCTCCGACGGTGCGGACGGGTCGGCCCGCACCGGTCGCGGTGAGGGCGAGGTCGTAGACGCCGTAGTCGGTGCCGGCCTTGGCGGTGTCCGCGGTGATGTCAGCGGAGGCGGTGCCGCCCGCGGGCACGGTGAGACGCTGCGCGCCGAGGGCGAAGAAGCCGTCGGGGGCGGGGGCGCCCGTCGGGCCTGTGCCGCTCACCGCCAGGTCGAGGGTCACATCGGTGGTGCCGGTGTTGCGGTAGGTGACGGCTTTGGTGATCGGGCCCTCGCCGTCGTCGTGGGGCCAGGCCTGGGTCCCGAAGTCGAGTGACACCGGCTCCGCGACGACCACCTGCCCGATCGCGGCCGCGACGTCCACCCGTCCGCTGCCGGTCTCCGAGACGCGGTACGGGAGAGGCTTGGCGGACCCGACGAGTGCCGCCTTGATCTCGGCGCCCTTCCAGTCGGGGTGCTGCTGTGCGAGCATCGCCGCGGCTCCGGCGACATGCGGTGCGGCCATGGACGTGCCGTCGAGCGAGAAGTAGCCAGGCGCCGGGTGCCCGGTCTCGGGCGCGGTCTCCAGGAGGCTGCCCGCGGCGCCGGCCGCCGCGATGCCCACGCCCGGCGCGGTCAGATCGGGTTTGAGCGCACCGCTGTCGACGCGCGGACCACGTGAGGAGAAGTCCGCCAGTGCGTCCGTCTTGTCCACCGCGCCCACCGTGAGCGCCGCGTCGGCGGTGCCCGGGCTGCCGAGGGTGGATGCCTCGGGTCCCGAGTTCCCGGCCGCGACGACGAAGAGTGCCCGGTCGGAGAGCCGGTTCACCGCCTCTTCCAGGACGTCCACGCCCGGTTCGTCAGCGCTGCCCAGTGACATGTTGACGACCGCGGCACCCTGGTCGACGGCCCACTCCATGCCCTCGATGATCTCGGAGTCGAAACCGCCCCCGAAGTCGTCGAGCACCTTCACGTTGATCAGCTCGGCGCCCGGCGCCACTCCCCGGTACCGGCCGTCGGACTGTGCGCCGGAGCCGGCGATGATCGAGGCGACGTGGGTGCCGTGCCCGTAGTGGTCCTTGGCGTCGGGCGAGCTGGTGAAGTTCTTCTCCGCGACGACGTTCTCCGCGAGATCCTGATGCCCGGTGTCGATGCCGGTGTCGACGACGGCCACCTTGACACCGGTTCCGTCATATCCGGCCGCCCATGCCGTCGGTGCGCCGATCTGCTTCGTGCTGACGTCGAGTGAGGCCTGGGCCCTGCCGTCCAGGCTGATGGTCCGTACGCCCGAGGCGAGCCGTGCCCGGGCGTCCGAGGTGTCGGTGAGGGATCCCCAGAGGGCGGCCGCGCCCTCCTGGCTGACGGTCAGCGCGTCCCCGTTGACGGTGTCGAGCTTCGCCCGTACCCGTGCGTCCGGGTCCGCGCTCAGCTGCTTCCTCGCCTCGGGGCGCGTTCCGGAGTACGTGACGATCAGCGGGAGCCCGTCGCCGGCCAACCGGCGGTACTCGGGTCTGCTCAGTTCGGCGACGTCGAAGAGCCGCTGGTCCAGTGTGCCCGTAGCGATGAGGCCGCCCACGTCGGAGGGGAACACATAGGTGTGCCCGCCACCCGTGTGGATATGGAACGGAACGGCTTCCCGGCCGGGAGCCGGTAAGAAGCCCGACACCTTTCCCGTGCTGTCGAGACTCACCCGGTCGCCGGTGACGAGTTGCACCTGCCGGGCGCCGCCCGGCGTCGATGTGGCACCGGGTGGTGCGTGGGTGACCGTCGCGGCCCGGGGCGTTTGCGATGTGGCGTAGGAGGGTGGCGCGGCGGCCGTACCCGTGGTGATCAGCGCCAGTGCGGCGACCCCGGCCACGGCGCTTGCGACCGTCATTCTTCGTGATCTCTGCAAGGTGACTCCCTCGTAGAGTGCGCGACAAGCCGGTGCTCCCCCGGCAGACGCTGCCGACGAGGTCCGTTGGCGTGGACACGCTAAGGCTCGAGACCCGTGCGGTCAATCGGGCGATCACTCCGAATGGCTGAGTACGGCGATGGGTTGAGGGCAGCCGACTCCCTGCCGGCGATCTGACTGGCCGAGATCGATCTGGACGTCCGCTCGATGCCGGGGGAGCATCACCAGGGCTGCTCGCTTCCTGGACGCCGATCTATGGGAAGGGCCTGACGCATCCGCCACCTCACCACGGCTGAAACCAGGTGACGGCACCAGCGCACCCGGTGATGGAGTACACGAGGACACCCGCCGATCACTGCTCGCGGGAGAACCGCCGGGCGCCGTGCCGGGGCTCAGTCGAGCAGGCGCAACGCCTGGTCGACCGCTGCCCGCAGTTGTCGTGTGCCGTGGCCGGCGCGGGCCGCTGGGTACACGAGTGCTTGTTGCCTCGTCGATGCTCCGCACAACGGCGGGTGCTGTCCGATCGTCTCCACGCGGCGCGCGACCACGCCATGCGCGTCGGCGACCATGGCCGGCCCGGAGCGGCGCGGGTCGACCAGCGGTCGCAGTGCCCGGGTATCGGCCGAGGCGGCTGCCTCACGCGGGCCGTGCCGTGGTGCACATGGTCAGCGTCCTGGGACAGCTGGGGAATACTGCCTGAACTTGCGACTCGTTGTAGGGTAGGCAGCCGCCCTTGACCTGCAAGAAAGCAGGCAGGGAGCCGATGTCCAGGAGTGCCTCCATGATGCGTACAATGTTCAAGTCCAAGATCCATCGTGCCACCGTGACGGAGGCGGATCTGCACTACGTCGGGTCCGTCACCGTGGACCGCGATCTGATGGACGCCGCCGACCTGCTGCCCGGCGAGCTGGTCCACATCGTTGACATCACCAACGGCGCCCGGCTGGAGACGTATGTCATCGAGGGCCGCCGCGGCTCGGGAGTGATCGGCATCAACGGCGCGGCCGCCCATCTGGTGCACCCCGGCGACATGGTCATCCTGATCAGCTATGCGCAGGTGGACGACGCGGAGGCCCGCGAATTGCGGCCGCGCGTGGTGCACGTCGACGCCGGTAACCGGATCGTCGCACTGGGTGACGATGCCTCCCAGCCGGTGCCCGGCAGTGACACCCTGGCGAGCCCGAACGCAGCGCCGGTCGGCTGAACATCGGTGCGAGTGGCTGTGCTATCGTCCGGATCCAACTTCGAGGTATCCATCCAGGTGGCGTCCGGTGGTCACGGACCTCATCGGGACCGGGAGCGCGGCGTGCCGCCGTCAGCCTCCCACAGCACTCCTCGGGCCTGACGCATCAGCAGTTCACCGGGCTCCGGCGGATCGCTGGGCTGTAGCGGAACTCCGTGTCGGGCCCGAACACTGTCGCTCTCGGGGGTGGGCGATGAGAGCACACCTTTGTTCGGCCCGAAAGGAACTGAGTCCCATGCACGCTGGCGGATCTGCCAGACTGCGCACCTCGACCCTGGTGGTCCTCGCGCTCTCCCTGACGGTCGCGGCCACTGGCTGCAGCAACGACTCGGGGCAGGGGGGTCAGGTCACCGTGGGCATCGCCCTCCCCACCCGGGCGCAGACCCGGTGGATCAACGAAGGCGAAAGCATGGTCAAGCTGTTCAAGGACCAGGGGTACGCGACCGACCTCCAGTACGCGGCCGACAGCGTCGACAAGCAGGTCGACCAGGTCGAGGACATGATCGCCCGGGGCGACAAGGTCCTGATCATCGGTGCCGTCGACGGATTCGAGCTGGGCGACGCGCTGCAGAAGGCGGCCCGCGCCGGCGTCAAGGTCATCGCCTACGACCGTCTGCTGCTGGGCTCCAGCAACGTCGACTACTACGCGAGCTTCAACAACTACCGGGTCGGGCAGCTCCAGGCCAAGTACATCATCGACAAGCTCGGGCTGAAGAAGGGCGGCAACGCCGGCCCCTACAACATCGAGCTGTTCGCCGGCGACGCCAACGACAACAACGTCCAGGGCTTCTTCAAGGGCGCCATGGACACGCTGTACGAATACATCAAGGACGGTCAGCTGGTCGTCAAGAGCGACCAGACCCGGCTGAGCCAGGTCACCATCTTCAAGTGGGACGGGGAAGTCGCCGCCGAGACGATGGAGACCCGGCTGAAGGACTACTACAAGGGCAGCTCGACCGTGGACGCCGTCCTCGCCCCCAACGACGGCATCGCGCGCGGCGTCATCAAGGCCCTCAAGGGCAAGGGCTACGGCACCAGCGCCAAGCCGATGCCGATCATCACCGGTCAGGACGCCGAGATCGAGTCGGTGCGGGAGATCATCAAGGGCGATCAGTCCATGACGGTCTACAAGGACACCCGCAAGCTCGCCGCCGTCGCGGCAAAGATGGCCGAGGACCTGATCACCAACAAGCGGCCCGAGGTCAACGACACCGAGACGAACGACAACGGCAACAAGATCGTGCCGGCGTACCTCCTCGACCCGGTCGGCGTCGACAAGTCCAACTACAAGAAGGTTCTGGTCGAAAGCGGCTACATCAAGGCAGCCGACCTCAACTGAGGCGTTCAGCCGTCGCATACGCGGGGCCGGGAGGAACACAACGTTCCTCCCGGCCCTCGTCGTACCCGGCGGGCAGCCCCGCGTCAGATCAGCACGTTCATCACACCGTGGTCGTACAGACCTCCGTAACCGCGGGCGAACTTGTCGCCGAACGCGAAGCCGAAGCTGTGGTGGCCCTTGCCGGGGGCGAGGGCGTGGACGCCCTTGCCGAACCCCTTGCCGCCGCCATAGCTGTACTTGTAGCTGAAGCTGAACCGGTACCCGTGCTTGTTGCACTGCTTCTTGTGGTGCTTCTTGTGCTTCTTGTCATGGCCCTTGTCGTGGCCCTTGCCGCCCTTTCCTCCCTTGTCGCTCTTGCCCTTGCTGCTCTTTCCTCCCTTGCCGCCCTTGCTGCTGCCCTTCCCGTTGTCGTCGTCCTTGTCCTTGTAGGTCGCCTTGTCGCCGTTGTCTCCCTTTCCTCCCTTGCCGCCCTTTCCTCCCTTGCCGTTGTTCTTTTCGCCGTTGCCGTTTCCGTTGTCGCGGCCGTTGTCGTCGCCATCGTCGTAGTCCCAGTCGGAACCGCCGCCGCGGCCGTTGTCGCTGTCGCCGTTCCCGCCGTTCCCGCCGTTGCCCCCGCGGCCGTTGTCGCCGTAGCCGCCGTTCCCGCCGTTGCCCCCGCGGCCGTTCCCGCCGTTGTCCCCACGGCCGTTGCCGTCCCAGTCGGAACCGCTGCCGCCGTTGCCACCGCGGCCGTTGCCGCTGTCGCCGTAGCCGCCGTTCCCGCCGTTGTCCCCGTGGCCGTTGTCGCTGTCGCCGTAGCCGCCGTTCCCGCCGTTGCCCCCGCGGCCGTTGCCGTCCCAGTCGGAACCGCTGCCGCCGTTGCCACCGCGGCCGTTGCCGCTGTCGCCGTAGCCGCCGTTGTCACCGCCTCCGCCACCACCGCCGCCTCCGCCGCCGCGGCCGCTGTCGCCGTAACCGCTGTCCCCGTTGCCCCCGCCGTAGCCGTTGTCCCCGCCGTATCCGTTGTCGTCGTTGCCGTAGTCGTCACTGCCGTTGCTGTGGGAGCCGTTCCTGCCGTCGTCGGTGCCAGGCGTGGCGACAGCGCTGCCGGTCGAGGCGGCCAGGAGGCCGGTGGCAAGAAGTCCGGTCGCGACGCCGAGAGCCGTGCGGCGCATCAGACTGGTTCGCATGGAGGTCCTTCCTTCGGACGCGTGGCGGGCGGCGGTCGCCGCCGCCCCTGGGTTCCAGTCGTACGTCCGGCGGTCAACCGCCGCCCGTCGAGCGGAGCGTCCGGGCGACAGCGTGGCCAAGGAAGTGACGCAGTGCCACGAGTCGTCGGAAGGTCAGTCGCCGCCGAGCAACAGAGCGTCAAGACCGCGCAGCAGACCCCGGTGTGCCAAGGCCGCGCGAGCGGCGAGCAGGGTTCCCGCGACGTACGGGACCGGGGAGGCACCCGCCTCGTGCCGGATGACCAGACGCTCGTCCGGCAGCCCGAACTGCGCCTCCACGGCGAGCTGGTAGCCCGGCAGGCGCAGCGAGTGCACCTGTGTGCCTGCGATCGAGGCGCCTCGGGCCTGCGGGTGCCCGGCCGTGTGTTCCGGGTCCACGGCGTACTCGGGGCGGTGTACGGAGCCCATCAGTTCGGCGAGTTCGCGTGCGGTGCCGCTGGGGGCGCCCGGTTCGGTCGCGGAGGCGTAGTCGATGATCTCCCAGTGGGGCAGGTACCGGGTCGCCAGCCGGGCGGCCGCCTGCGCCACCGCCGCGGTCAGTGAGAAGTTCGCCGCGGCCACCACGCCGACCCCGCGCTCCTCGGCCAGCGCGGCGATCTCCTCGTAGTCGGCGCCGGACAGCCCGGACGAGCCGACCACGACGTGCACCCCGCGCATCACGGCGGTCCGCACGTGACGCCCGACCGCGGTGTGCGAGGTGTAGTCGATCAGCACGTCCACATCGTCGAGCGCGTCGTCGACCGTGCTGAAGACCGGTACCCCGAGATCAGGACCGCCCCACACCACCCCGAGATCCGCGCCGGCCGCCGACCGGGCCACGGCCGTCCGCAGCCGCAGGTCCGCGGAGTCCAGGACGGCGCGCGCGACCGCCTCCCCGGTCCGGCCGGTCGCCCCGGCGACGCACACGTTCAACGGGTCCATGCCCCCAGCATGGGGCATGATCACCGATCGTCTCGCCCGGAACCGGTCCCACCGGGGGACCCGGGACGCAGTCGGGCGGTCGCGGCGGCGGCCTGACGGCGCATCCGGCCGAGCAGCGGCGTCCGTGAGCGCGGCGCTGCGGTGACCGGCTGCCGCCCGCCGGCCACAGCGGGCGCCTCTCGGGTCCGGCTCGCCCCGCAGCCGTTCGATGCCGTCCGGCAGCGCCCGTACGGTCCCGGCTCTCCCGGCACCCTCCGCCCACGCCTGCTCAGCGCCCTCCGCGACCTGGGTCGCGATCCGGCAGCCGAAGCCGTCGGCAGCGCCAGGCCGGCGGACAACGCGTCGACGCTTTCGGCTACCCCACCGTGAACAGCCGCCCGCTTCCGCCGCGCCCGCGTCCCGGCTCCGCCCGCCGACGGCGGCCCGGCCCAGGTCCCCCGCACGCGTACCGGTGCCCCGCCGGACGGGGCGGGAACGGCGAGGACGAGGAGCACGCGCCGGACGCCACCTCGGCCACGAACCCCTCCGCCCGGATGAAGTGACAGGTCACCGGAACGCCAGGACCTTCAGCCCCAGGCTCCACCGCGCCGACCACACGCCGGACGCCGCCCGTGGACGGACGCCCGGCGCAGCCGTACCGGCGACGGCGTACGGGAGCACCACGGCCACGGGCGAGCGCACCGCACCCCGTACAGCTCTCGGCGGGGCGGTTGCGCCGACCGCGTGAATACCGGGCTCCGACACGCTTCTGAGACGCCGTCGGCGTCCCCCCGGCGGGCTTGATGGTCCGGGGCCGGAGTGTGCCCGAGCAGGGTCGCAGGGGAGCGAGGTGCCTATGGCGTGCAGGGTGCGGCGCTCGAGGGCCCTTGCCGCGGTGCTCGTCCTCGCGGCCGTCGCGGTCGCCTGCGGCGGCGGGACCCGGACGACGGGACGGGCGACGCTCGACTGGTACAACTTCCCCGACGACTCCGGTGCGCTGCAGCGGGCCGCCGACCGGTGCAGCCGCGCCTCCGGCGGACGCTATGCCATCCGTTATCACAAACTTCCCCGGACGGCCGACGGCCAGCGGCAGCAGCTCGTGCGCCGACTGGCCGCACGCGACCCCGCGCTCGACATCCTCGGCCTCGACGTCACCTGGGCCCCGGAATTCGCCGAGGCCGGCTGGATCCGCCCGTGGACGGGCGCCCGGCGCGCCGAGGCCGCCCGGGACACCCTGGCCGCCCCGTTGCGCACGGCCACCTGGAAGGACCGCCTGTACGCCGTCCCGTACAACACCAACGTCCAGCTGCTGTGGTACCGCGCCGACCTCGTGCCGGAGCCCCCCACGACATGGGCGGGGATGCTGGAGACCGCCCGCGCCCTGGCGAAGGCCGGCAGACCCCATCGGATCGAAGTGCAGGGCGCCCAGTACGAGGGGCTCACCGTCTGGTTCAACACGCTCGTCGCCAGCGCCGGCGGGTCGATCCTCGACGCCGACGCGACCGCGCCCTCGCTCGGCCCGCCCGCCGTGCGGGCCGCGGGCATCATGCGCGACCTGGCCGTCTCGCCCGCCGCCGACCCCTCCCTGCCCAACCAGATGGAGGACCAGAACCGGCTCGCCATGGAGGCCGGCACCGCGGCCTTCCAGGTCAACTACCCCTTCGTGTATCCGGCGATGAAGGCGGACAACCCGCGGCTGTTCCGGCACCTGCGGTGGGCCCGCTACCCCCGGGTCGACGCCGACCGCCCCGCACGGGTCACCATCGGCGGAATCGACCTCGCCGTCAGCGCCCACAGCCGCCGGCCCGAGCTCGCCTTCGAGGCGGCGCTGTGTCTGCGCGACCGGGACAACCAGCTGGCCGCCGCGCTGCGGGGCGGCCTGCCGCCGACCCTGCGGTCCCTCTACGACGACCCCCAGGTGAAGCGCAGCTACCCCTTCGCCCAGGACGTCCTCGCCGAGCTGGAGAACGCCGCCCTGCGCCCGCAGACCCCCGCCTACCAGAACCTGTCCATCGCGATCTCCCACACCCTGTCACCACCCGACGAGATCCGTCCGGTGGCCTCCGTCCGGGACCTGTGGGGGCAGATCGAGGACGCCCTGCAGTCCAAGGGGCTGGTGCCGTGACGCGGCTGTCGCAGGGCGCCCGGCAGGAGCGCCGCCTCGGGTGGCTGCTCTGCGCCCCCGCCGTGCTCGTCATGCTCGCCGTGACCGCCTACCCCGTGCTCTACGCCGTCTACCTCTCCCTGCACCGCTACGACCTGCGCTTCCCGCAACTGGCCCGGTTCGTCGGACTGGACAACTACGCCGCGGTCCTGAGCTCCGGGTTCTGGTGGGAGGCCTTCCAGGTGACCTGCCTGATCACCGTCGTCTCCGTCGCGGTGGAACTGGCGCTCGGCATGGGCCTGGCCGTCGTCATGCACCGCGCGGTCCTCGGCCGCTCCGGGGTGCGTACCGCGGTCCTCCTGCCGTACGGCATCGTGACCGTCGTCGCGGCCTTCTCCTGGCAGTACGCCTGGACCCCCGGGATCGGCTACCTCGTCGACGCGGCGGGCGAGGCCCCGCTGACCGACCACTGGAAGGCCATCGGACTGATCATCCTGGCCGAGGTGTGGAAGACCACGCCCTTCATGGCGCTGCTGCTGCTCGCGGGGCTGGCCCTGGTGCCGGAGGAGACCCTGCGCGCGGCCATGGTCGACGGCGCCACCAGGTGGCAGCGCTTCCGACTGGTGACGCTGCCGCTGATGAAACCCGCCATCCTGGTGGCGCTGCTGTTCCGAACCCTCGACGCGTTCCGGATCTTCGACAACATCTATGTGCTCACCCAGGGTTCCCACGGCACGGGCTCCGTGTCGATCCTCGGCTACGACAACCTCTTCACGGCGCTGAACCTCGGCATCGGCTCGGCGATCTCCGTACTGATCTTCCTGTGCGTGGCGGTCATCGCCTTCTCCTTCATCAAGCTGTTCGGCACGGCCGCCCCCGGATCGGAGGACACGGGACGATGAACACGAGCCCGGCGCAGCGGCGGCGGATCGCCGGCTGGAGCGCCGTCAACACCGTCGTGGTGCTTTACGCGCTGTTCCCGGTGTGGTGGATCGTCGCCCTGTCCTTCAAGGACCCCGCGACGCTCTCCGACGGGAGCTTCGTCCCCCGCAGATGGACGCTGGAGAACTACCGGGGCATCTTCGCGACCTCCGAGTTCACCCGCGCGCTGGTCAACTCCATCGGGATCGCGCTGATCTCCACCGTCGTCGCCGTCACCCTGGGCACGATGGCCGCCTACGCCGTGGCCAGGCTGCGCTTCCCCGGCAAGCGCCTGCTGATCGGCACCTCGCTGCTGATCGCGATGTTCCCGCCCATCTCCCTGGTGTCGCCGCTGTTCGAGATCGAGCGCTTCCTCGGGCTGTTCGACACCTGGGCCGGCCTGATCATCCCGTACATGACCTTCTCGCTGCCGCTGGCGATCTACACCCTGTCGGCGTTCTTCCGCGAGATCCCCTGGGACCTGGAGAAGGCCGCCAAGGTCGACGGGGCCACTCCGGCCCAGGCCTTCCGGCTGGTCATCGCACCGCTCGCGGCGCCCGGGGTGTTCACCACGGCGATCCTGGTCTTCATCTTCTGCTGGAACGACTTCCTCTTCGCGATCTCGCTGACCTCCACCACCGCGGCGCGCACCGTCCCGGCGGCGATCGCCTTCTTCACCGGCAGCTCCCAGTTCCAGCAGCCCACCGGTTCGATCGCTGCGGCCGCGGTGGTCATCACCATCCCCATCGTCGTCTTCGTGCTGCTGTTCCAGCGGCGTATCGTGGCCGGACTGACCTCCGGCGCAGTGAAGGGCTGAAGGACCGCACATGGCCGAGATCACCCTCGAGGGCGTCACCAAGCGCTACCCCGACGGCGCGGTGGCCGTCCGCGACGTCAGCCTCGCCATCGCGGACGGAGAGTTCGTGATCCTCGTGGGGCCCTCCGGCTGCGGCAAGTCCACCACCCTGAACATGATCGCCGGACTGGAGGACATCACCGAGGGCACCCTCCGGATCGGCGGCCAGGTCGTCAACGACAAGGCCCCCAAGGACCGCGACATCGCCATGGTCTTCCAGAGCTACGCCCTCTACCCGCACATGACCGTCCGCCAGAACATGGGCTTCGCCCTGCGGCTGGCCGGCGCGGACAAGGCCGTCATCCGCGAGAAGGTCGAGGAGGCGGCCCGGGTCCTCGACCTCACCGGCCACCTCGACCGCAGGCCCGCCAACCTCTCCGGCGGTCAGCGCCAGCGCGTCGCGATGGGCCGCGCCATCGTCCGCGAGCCCAAGGCCTTCCTGATGGACGAGCCGCTGTCCAACCTCGACGCCAAGCTGCGGGTCCAGATGCGCACCCAGATCGCCCGGTTGCAGCGGCGCCTGGGCACCACCACCGTGTACGTCACGCACGACCAGACCGAGGCCATGACCCTCGGCGACCGTGTCGTCGTGATGCGCGGCGGCGTCGTCCAGCAGACCGGCTCGCCGCAGGAGCTCTACGACCGGCCCCGCAACCTCTTCGTCGCCGGCTTCATCGGGTCTCCCGCGATGAACTTCCTGCCCGCCGCGGTGGAGGAGCGGCGGCTGCGCACCCCGCTCGGCGACCTGCCGCTCGACGACCGCCTGCGCGCCGTCCTGGCCCGCCGTGACGCTCCGCGCGAGGTCATCGCCGGTCTGCGCCCCGAGCACTTCGAGGACGCGGAGTTGGTCGACCCGGACCGCGGCGGCGCCACCCTCACCGTCACCGTCGACGTCCGCGAGTCCCTCGGCTCCGACGTCTACGTCCACATCGCGCAGGAGGGCGGGGCCGCCGTCGCGGAGCAGCTGGCCGAACTCGCCGCGGACTCCGGCCTCGCCGACACCGGCGCGGGCGGGCCCGAGGTCGTCGCCAGGCTCTCCGCCAGGACCCGGGCCCGCGAGGGTGAACGCCTGCGGCTGTGGCTGGACACCGCCCAGGTCCAGATCTTCGACCCGGCCACCGGCGACAACCTCACACTCCCCGAAGGCCCCCGCGCCCCGGCCGCGGGCTGAGCGCATGCCACCGGCCGCCGTCCCGCCGCCCCTCCCCGGCCCCCTCGCGGACCTGGCCCCGCTGCTGGACCACTGGGGCTACCTGGCGGTCGCCCTCCTCGTCCTGCTCGACAACGGCGGCATCCCCGTGCCCGGCCAGACCGTGCTCGTCGTCGCGGCGGCGTACTCGGGCACCGGGCGGATGGACATCGCGGGCGTCGTCGCACTCGCCGTCGCCGCGGCCGTCGCCGGCGACTGCCTGGGCTACCTCATCGGCCGCAGCGGCGGCCGCGCCCTGGTCCACCGCTGGGGCCGGTATGTCCTACTCACCCCCGAACGCTTCGCGCGCGGCGAGGAGTTCTTCGCCCGTCGCGGCGAACTCGTCGTGCTCTTCGCCCGCTTCGTCGACGGGCTGCGCCAGACCAACGGGATCATCGCCGGCACCGCGGGCATGGGCTGGTGGCGCTTCCTGCTCTTCAACACCCTCGGCGCGGTCCTCTGGGTCGGCGTCTGGGCCGGGCTCGCCTTCGCGGCCGGTACGCGTATCGGCACCCTGTACGCCTGGCTCGCCCGTTTCCAGCTGTACGCCCTGATCGCCGTCGTGCTGGTCGCCGCGGGGCTGACGGCCCGGCATATGCGGCGTCGCCGTGCGCGCGGTGGTGCTGCGGGCCGGTGAGGGAACGCCGTGCGCGAGGCCGCGTCGGACGCGTCCGGCGTCGTCGGCCGCCTCGTGGCGCCGGGTCGGTAGGCCGGCCTCGAGGTCACGCGACGCAGAACTCGTTGCCCTCCGGGTCGCGCATCACCACCCCGTAGTGGTCCACGCCCGGTTCGGCGAGGACGCGCAGCCTCGAGGCGCCCGCCGCGACCAGCCGGCCGGCCTCGGCCTCGACCCGCTCCCTGCGTATCTCCAGTGGTGTCTCGGCTCGCCCACCGCTCACCGCGACGTCGAAGTGGAGCCGGTTCTTGACCGCCTTGCCCTCGGGCACCTGCTGGAACCAGATCCGCGGCCCGCCGCCCTCCGGGTCCACGATGGAGTCGCAGCAGTCCCCGTCGCCGAGCTCGCTCGCCGGCACACCGACGGAGAGCCAGTACTCCCGCCAGGTGGCGAAGCCCTCCGGCGCGTCCTCCAGCCGGTAGCGCAACGCGTCCGCCCAGAAGCGCGCCTGCGCCTGCGGATCCGCGCAGTCGATCGTGATCTGGAACGCGACCATGGAGTGCCTCCGTCGTCGTGGGCCTCACCGGTGCCGGCACCGGTGAGGCCCATGCTGCCCGACGGGTATGACAGTCGCCCTGCGCAGCCGGCGTCTCGCGCGGATCAGCCGGTCTCCTCGAGCCTGAAACCGACCTTCAGCCCGACCTGGTAGTGACCGACCCGCCCGTCCTCGAAGTGGCCGCGGATCTGCGTGACCTCGAACCAGTCGAGGTTGCGCAGGGTCTCCGAGGCCCGGCTGAGCCCGTTGCGGATGGCGGCGTCCAGGCCCTCGCTGGACGAGCCGACGATCTCGGTCACCCGGTAGGTGTGGTCGCTCATGGGGCCTCCCTGATCGGTGGGACAGGTGGTGCGCCGCCTCTCCACGGTGCCTCATCGCCCGCACCGCCGCGAGGGGAGGACCGCCCGCGGCGTTAGTCCAGGCGCGGCGCGGGAAGGGGCCCCGCATGGCGAGGGCCAACGAGGAGGTCGAAGCCCTGCTCCGCGAGTACGCCGACCTCATCCAGATCACCGGCGGGGACGCGTACAAGGCGCGCGCCTACGAGAAGGCCGCCCGCGCCGTCGGCGGCCACCCCGAGGACGTCTCACGGCTCGACGAGAAGGAGCTGCGCAAGATCCCCAACGTGGGGAAGTCCGTGGCCGAGAAGGTCACCGAGTACCTGCGCACCGGCACCGTCCCCGCGGTCGAGGAACTGCGCGCGCGCATCCCCGCGGGTGTGCGGGAGCTGACCGCCGTCCCGACGCTCGGCCCCAAGCGGGCCATGATGCTCTACCGGGAGCTGCACATCGCCTCGGTGCGGGAGCTCGCCGACGCCATCCACCAGGGGCGCCTGCGCGGCCTGCCCGGCTTCGGCGCCCGCACCGAGGAGAATCTGCTGCACGGCATCGGCCTGATGCAGTCCTCCGGCGGCAGGGTCCCGCTGAACGTCGCCATGCAGGTCGCCGAGGAGGTCGTCGCGGAGCTCTCCGCCCTCGCCGGCTGCGAGCGCTGCGCCTACGCCGGCTCGCTGCGCCGCATACGGGAGACCGTCGGCGACGTCGACGTCCTCGTCGCCGCCGAGCGGTCGGGACCGTTCATGGAGGCGTTCACCCGGATGCCGGCCACCGCCGAGGTCATCGTGCGGGGCGCGAAGAAGACCTCGATCCGCACTACCAAGGGCCTCCAGGTCGACCTGCGGGTGGTGCCGCCCGATTCCTGGGGCGCGGCGCTGCAGTACTTCACCGGCTCCAAGGCCCACAACATCCGCATCCGCGAGATGGCCGTCCACCGCGGCCTGAAGCTGTCCGAGTACGGGCTCTTCGACACCGGGAGCGGCGATCGGCTCGTCTCCCGGACCGAGGAGGAGGTCTACGCCCGGCTGGGCCTGCCCTGGATACCGCCCACCTTGCGCGAGGACCGGGGCGAGATCCAGGCGGGACTGGCCGGGGAGCTCCCCGAGCCGCTCGAGCTGCGCGCCGTCCGCGGTGATCTGCACACCCACACCGACCTGACCGACGGCCTCGCGGGACTGGAGGAGATGGTGGCTGCGGCGGCCGCGCGCGGCTACGCCTACTGCGCGGTCACCGATCACGCGCCGAACCTGTACATGCAGCGCATGACCGAGGGCAAGATCCTCGCCCAGCGCGAGCAGGCCCGCCGCCTGGACCGCGCGTACCGGGGCATGCGCGTCCTGCACGGCACCGAACTCAACATCGACCCCGACGGGGGCGTGGACTGGCCGGACGAGTTCCTGGCCGGTTTCGACCTGTGCGTCGCCTCGATCCACTCGCACTTCCACCAGGACCCGGCCGCCCTCACCCGGCGCCTGGTGCGCGCCGCCGAGAACCCGTACGTCAACATCATCGGCCACCCCACCACCCGGCTGCTGGGCCGGCGCCCGGGCGTCGACGCCGACTTCGACGAGGTCTTCGCCGCTTGCGCCCGCACCGGCACCGCGTTGGAGGTCAACGCCCAGCCGGACCGGCTCGACCTCGGCGACGAGATGATCCTGCGGGCACGCCGGCACGGAGTGAGGTTCGCCGTCGACAGCGACGCGCACTCCACCGTCCACCTGGGTTTCATGCGCTACGGCGTCGGCACCGCCCAACGGGGCTGGCTCACAGAGGACGACGTCGTCAACGCCTGGCCGCTCACCCGGCTGCGGCACTTCCTGCGCAAGGGGGGCCGGACGCATCCGTGACCGTGCCCGGGGTAGGCGGAGCGGGAGGGGCTCGTGCACCCCGGGTCCCCGTACACGCCTGTACCCAGAGGAGGACATGATGCTGCTGCTGGGACTCGTGCTCATGGCCGCCGTCGCCGCTTTCACCGGACTCCTGATCGCGGAGAACTTCGGAGGCGGTCCCGACTACACCGTGACGCTGTTCGGCTCGGACGTCGCCACCGTGGACACCCTCGGCGCCTTCCTCGCCGGTCTCGCGCTCGCCCTGGTGTTCTGCCTGGCTGCGGTCATCGCCCTGGCCGGGGCGGGGCGGGCCCGCAGCCGCCGCACGGAGCTGCGGCGACTGCGCCGCCAGGCCCGCACGGCCGAGCACGCGCCGGACACCACCCCCGCCCGCCCCGCCGCCAGGACCGGCGACGAGACGGCCACGAACAAGACCCCGGCGACCCCGTCCCGCCGCCGGGGCCTCCACCTGTTCGGGCACTGACCCGCCCGGTCCGGCCTGCGGCGATCCGAGCCGCCGGGCCGGGGTGGGCCGCCCGCCCCCCGGTACGCACGACGGGCCGCCGAAGATGCCTCTCGGAGCCGGTGCCGCCATTCTGGGAGCGGGGAAGGACAAGGAGGCCGGTACGTGTCCACCACGAAGATCTGCTGTGTGGCGGGCGCCCCGTGCTGGGTCAGCCTGATGGCACGCGACCTGGACGTGGCGAAGGCGTTCTACGGACCACTGCTCGGATGGGAGTTCGAACCCGGGCCCTCGCGCTGGGGCCCGTACGAGCGTGCTCTGGTCAACGGCACGGAGGTGGCCGGCATCGGGGCCATCGCGCGGGACTGGGAGACCTCGGTGTCCTGGACCACGTACTTCGGCGTGGAGAGCGCCGACGCCACCGCCTCCGACATCCGCGACCGCGGCGGCACCGTCGCCGTCGGCCCGCTCGACTTCGACGCCGGGAGGCTGGCCCTGGTCGCCGACTCCATGGGCGCCTCCTTCGGCATCTGGGAGGGCGAGCAGGGCCCCGCCCGCAAGCTGCGGATGCACGGCGCCCCCTCCTGGATCGAGCTGCGCACCCGCGACGCCTTCGCCGCGGCCCTGTTCTACGGCGAGGTCTTCCACTGGGACCGGCGCGGTCCCCGTTACGTCGTCGAGTGGGAGAACGACCGCGTCGTCCTCTACGTCGACGGGCACAGCGTCGCGGGCATCAGCGGCGGCGGCGTCGAGGCGGCGGCCGACCCCAAGGTCCGGCCGCGGTGGCACGTCTTCTTCACCGTCGCCGACGTCGACGAGGCCGTGCTGCGCGCCAAGGACCTCGGTGGCGAGGTGACCGGCGAACCCCTGGACGGCGCCTATGGCAGGGTCGCCGGCATCCGCGACCCCGAGGGCGGACTGCTCTCCCTCGTGGCCGACCACTCGTAGCCGGCCCCCTCGCGGCCGGCCCTCGTGACAGGGCGCCCCCGCGCCGCCTCGGACGAACCCCGCCCGCCGGAGCGCCACCAGGACGCGCCCACGGCGGCGGGGCACTGGAGAAGCGCCCATGGAGTGGCTCACGGCACCCGATCAATGGTTGAGCCGCGTCGTCATCCAGCGCGGGCTGGGCGTTCTCTACCTGGTCGCCTTCCTCACCGCCGCCAACCAGTACCGCGCCCTCCTCGGTGAGCACGGGCTGCTGCCCGTCCCGGCCTTCCTGCGGCGCGTGCCGTTCCGCCACTCACCCAGCCTGTTCCACCTCCGCTACTCCGACCGCCTCTTCGCCGCCGCCGCATGGGGCGGCGTCGTGCTCTCCGCCGCCGTCGTCGCGGGTGCCACCGACCTCGTGCCGCTCTGGGCCGCCATGCTGATCTGGCTGGTGGTGTGGCTGCTCTACCTGTCGATCGTCAACGTGGGCCAGACCTGGTACGCGTTCGGCTGGGAGTCCCTGCTGCTGGAGGCCGGCTTCCTGGCCGTCTTCCTCGGCAACGACGACACCGGCCCGCCCGTGCTGATCCTGTGGCTGATGCGCTGGCTGCTCTTCCGCGTCGAGTTCGGCGCCGGCTTGATCAAGATGCGCGGCGACCCCTGCTGGCGCGATCTGACCTGCCTGCACTACCACCACGAGACGCAGCCCATGCCCGGCCCGCTGAGCTGGTTCTTCCACCACCTGCCGCGCCGGGCGCACAAGGCCGAGACGGCCGCCAACCACTTCGCCCAACTGGTCGTGCCCTTCGCCCTGTTCGCGCCGCAGCCGGTGGCGAGCCTCGCCGCCTGCGTCATCATCGCCACCCAGCTGTGGCTCGTGCTCTCGGGCAACTTCGCGTGGCTGAACTGGCTGACGATCCTCCTCGCCGTCGCCGCGCTCGACGGCTCGTACGCGGCCGCGCCGCCGCCCGCGGCCTTCGTCCCCCCGCCCGACTGGTACGCGGCCCTGGTGATCGCCGTCACCGTCCTGGTCGCGGTTCTGAGCTACTGGCCCGTCCGCAACATGCTCTCCCGCGGGCAGATGATGAACGTCTCCTTCAACCGGCTGCACCTGGTGAACTCCTACGGCGCCTTCGGCAGCATCAACCGGATGCGCCTGGAGGTCGTCGTCGAGGGCACCGACGCCGCCGAGCCCGGGCCCGATGCCGTGTGGAAGGAGTACGCCTTCAAGGGCAAGCCCACCGACCTGCACCGGCTGCCCCGCCAGTTCGCCCCCTACCACCTTCGGCTGGACTGGATGATGTGGTTCGCCGGGATCTCACCGGCCTACGCGTGGGACTGGTTCATCCCGTTCGTCGGCAAGCTCCTGACGAACGACCCCCAGACGCTCCGGCTGCTGCGCGGCAACCCCTTCCCCGACGCCCCGCCCACCTATGTCCGCGCCCGTCTCCACCACTACCGCTTCACCGACTGGCGCACCCTTCGTGCCACGGGAGCCTGGTGGGAGCGGTCCTTCGTGCGCGAGTACCTGCGGCCGGTCGGCCTGGAGGGCCTGCGGCGCCTTGAGTGACGACGGCGCCGTGCCAATCCGCGGGGACCGGAGCCCGGAACGTCGAGTCCGGGCGCCTTCCTGCGTCACGTGGCAGCACGCGGTGCCTCAGTCGCGCCACGGTGTGGGGCGGATCTCGAAGACGGCGAGCCCCTCCGGCTCCTCCTCGACGATTTCCACACCGTCCACGATCGACAGCGGCGACCCTTCGCGCGCCCAGGCCACCATCTGGTCCACCGCCTCGGGCGGGCCCTCGAAGACCGCCTCGACGGTGCCGTCCGGCCGGTTGCGGACCCATCCGGTGACACCGGCCTCGGCCGCCGTCACACGGCAGGTGTCCCGGAAGTAGACCCCCTGGACGTCACCCGAGACCACGACCCGTCTCCGGATCACGACCGCCGCACCCCGCTGACGGCGTCGCGAAAGGCGTCGGCGTCCAGCACGGCCGCCCCGCCCGGGTCGTTGTTGAAGTACACGTACACGTCGGAGCCCTCCGGCCAGGTGTCCGCGATGCGGTGCGCCCAGGTGGTCAGCGCCCGGGAGCCGTAGCGCGGCCACGGCCGGGCGATGCCCTCATGGAAGCGTACGTAGCCCCAGTCCGCTGTGCGCCACAACGGTGTCGCCGGACGCGCCCGCCGGTCGGCCCAGCACAGGGCGGCGCCACGCCGCCTGAGCAGCGCGCGGATCTCGGGGGTCCACCAGGTGGCGTGCCGCGGCTCCACGGCCACCCGCACCTCCGCCGGGAAGCAGCGCAGACACGCCTCCAGGGCGCGGGCGTCGGCCCGCAGATTCGGCGGCAGCTGCAGCAGCACCGGGCCCAGCCGGTCGCCGAGCCCTTCCGCGTGCGCCAGCATCCTCCGCACCGGCTCCTCAGGGTCGCGCAGCCGCTTCATGTGGGTGAGGTAGCGGCTGGCCTTGACCGCCATCACGAAGCCCTCGGGCGTCTGTGCGCGCCAGGCCGCGAAGGTCTCCCGGGACGGCAGCCGGTAGAACGCGTTGTTGCTCTCGACGGTGCCGAAACGACGCGTGTACTCCGCCAGCCACAGGCGCTGCGGCACCTCGGGCGGGTACAGCACGCCACGCCAGTCGCGGTACTGCCATCCCGAGGTTCCCACGAGCACGGGCATCGCGCGGTCCCTGCCGGTTGCTTGCTGGTCCCTATTCAGGGTAGGCCGTTCAAAGGAGGCCGTAAGCAGTCCCGCATATCCCCGCAAGCGGGGGTGGAACCATGCACTTCACTAACCGCGCGGATGCCGGACGGCAGCTCGCTGAGCGGCTGCGGCATCTGGACCTGGACAACCCCATCGTGCTCGGCCTGCCGCGCGGCGGCGTGGTCGTCGCCTACGAGGTGGCACAGGCCCTGCACGCCCCACTGGATGTGATCGTCGTCCGCAAGCTCGGCGTCCCCTACCACCGGGAGCTGGGCTTCGGTGCCATCGGCGAGGGCGGCGCCAAGGTGGTCAGCGACGACATCGTCCGCATGAGCCGTGTCTCCCGCGCCGACATCGACAGCGTCGAGCGCCGCGAAGAGGCCGAACTGACCCGGCAGGCGCACCGCTTCCGCGAGGGACGCCCGCGCATCCCGCTGGACGGCCGTACGGTGGTCCTCGTCGACGACGGTGCGGCCACCGGCGCCACCGCCCTCGCCGCCTGCGAGGTGGCCCGGGCCGCGGGCGCCGCTCGGGTCGTGCTCGCCGTGCCCGTGGCCTCACCGCAGGCGCTGCCGGCGCTGCGGCACGCCGCCGACGACGTGGTGTGCCTGTCGGCGCCGAGATCCTTCTACGCGGTGGGGGAGTGGTACCACGACTTCTCCCAGACCGCCGACGACGAGGTCTCCGGGCTGCTCAAGCAGGCCGCCGCACGAGGCCCCCGGACCACCGAGGTGGACCTGGCCGTCGGCGGTGCGCCCGGGGTGCGGCTCCCCGGGACGCTGACCGCGCCCGCTGACGCGCGGGCCCTGGTGGTCTTCGCTCACGGCGCCGGCAGCAGCCGGCACAGCCCGCGCAACCGGGCCGTGGCCGCCGCCCTCAACCAGGCCGGCCTCGGTACCCTTCTGTTCGACCTCCTCACTCCCGAGGAGGAGTCGGACCGGAGCAATGTGTTCGACATCGAGCTCCTCGCCGGGCGCCTGGTCGACGTCACCGAATGGGCCCGCGGGGAGAATCTGCCACTCGCCTACTTCGGGGCCAGTACGGGCGCCGCCGCAGCGCTCTGGGCCGCCGCCGACTCCCGGGCCGCCCCGTACGTCTCCTCGGTGGTGTCCCGGGGAGGCCGCCCCGACCTCGCCATGCCGCGCCTCGGCGAGGTCAGGGCGCCGAGCCTGCTCATCGTCGGCGGCCGGGACACCACCGTCCTCGAGCTGAACCGGCGTGCGCAGGAGGCGTTGAACTGCCCCAGCCTGCTCCATGTGGTGCCCGGCGCGACCCACCTCTTCGAGGAGCCGGGAGCACTCGACGAAGTGGCGCACCTGGCGCGTGACTGGGTGGCCGGCCACCTTCCTGCGACGGCGGGTCCGTGACCTTACCCTGAGGTCAGGGGGTGCCCCAGGAGCAGGAGGGATGCGCCGATGAGCAGCACGGTGACCATGCTGGAGTCTCTCCGGCCGGCCCACCGCCGGGCCCTCCTCGAGTACGCCAAGAAAGTCGACTTCCCGCAGAGCTGGCGCATCTGCTCCGAGGGCAGGTTCGCCGACCGGTTCTGGGTGGTCGACTCCGGCGCCGTGTCCATCGACATGGACGTGCCCGGCCGCGGCGAGGTCTCCGTCGAGACCCTGGGCCCCGGCGAACTCGTCGGCTGGTCCTGGCTCTTCCCTCCCTACCGCTGGCAGGTCGGAGCCCACGCGCTGGGTTCCGTGGGTGCGTACGAGTTCAGCGCTGCCGAGATCCGCGACCTGTGCCGGGACGACCCGGTGCTGGGCCAGGCCATCGTGCTGGCCGCCGCCCAGACCATCGCCCAGCGGCTGAGCGCGGCCCGAGCCCGGATGCTCGACCTGTACGGGCCGCGCCTGCAGGAGCACTCCTAGCCCCTCCGCAGGGACGCGCCCCAAGCGCCCCGGCCCACCAAAGGTGCGCGCGTACGCGAGCGCGCGGGGCTGCGGGGCCGGGGCGGCACCAGGGAGCCGGCGGGCGGGACGCCCCGGCCGTGCCCGGGCCCGTGCCCGTGGTGGCTGCGCCGCGCCCTCGGGCGCCGGACGCCCCACGCCCACGTTCCGCCGGGACGGTTCACCGACCGTGACGTCGCGGACGGGCGGGCTGTCGCCGGGCTGCTTAGCCTGGCACCGTGACCCGGCATCCGCCCAACGCCCCGCACCTCGCCCCGGGGCCCACCCACGGCTGGCTGCACGCGCTTGCGGCGGTCGTGGCCGGGTACGCGGTCATGCTGGTCGTGGCCGCCCTGGGGCTGTGGCTCGCGGGGGCCTCCGAACTGCCGCCGGGGGCCTTCCTGCCCGTCATCGCGGCCACGGTGGTCATGGCCCTCGGGGGCCGCGTCGGCCTGGAGGGCGGCGCGGGCGCCGTGGCCCGGTCGGACGCCACGGTGACCGTCTTCCCGCTGTCCGTCGCCCTCGCCGGGGCCCTGGTCACCGCCTACGTCGTCGTACGGCCGCTGCGCCGCCACGCGGTCGTCCCCGGACGCCGGATGCTCTGGCTCTTCGTCCGGACGGGCGTGCTGTGGGCCGCGGCCACCCTGCTGGTCGCCCTCGGCGCACGCCACACCTTCACCGTCTCCACGGGTGAGGATTTCCTGGCCGACCTCGGCGACCTGCTCGGCATCACGCCCGCCGTCGGCTTCCGCGCCGACGTACCGGTCGCGGTCGTCGCCGGGCTGCTGTGGCTGGCCGTCGTCCTCGTCCTGGCGTTCGCCGTGTCACGCGCGGCGCCGCTGCCCTCCCGGCTCGTGCCCGCGCACACCGTCGTGCGGCCTGCCGCCCGGGCCATGGTGGGTGTCCTGCTCGCCTATGTGGTTGTCGGCGCCGTGATCGCGGTGGTCACCGCCTCCACGCGCGCGGAGCCCGCCGACAGCTTCGCCGTCGTCTTCCTCGGCCTGCCGAACGTCGTCTGGCTCGCTTTCGGGATCGGCATGGGCGCCTCCTGGCACGGCACCGTCCAGGGAGCGCTCGGCGTGCCGATACCGGAAGCGCTGGCCGCCGTGCTGCGCAGTGGGGACAACGACGCCACGCTCGACCTCAGGTCGCTGTCCGAGCAGGACGGCCGTGCCTGGTGGCTGGTGGTCGCCGCCGCCGTCGCCATGCTGGGGGCCGGCTGGGCCACGGCCCGGCGCGCACCGCCCGGCACGGGCCACCTGCGCAACGCCCTGCATCTGGGGGTGGCCTCCGCGGTGGCCATGCTGCTGATCGGGGTGCTCACGCGGATCGACGCGCACTACGGCCTTTCGCTGTTCGGCATCGGCGATCCCGCCGACACCGGTGGTCTGGGGGGTTCGGTCGTGCTGCTGCCGAATCTGCTTCCGGCGGTGGGTATCGCCGCGGTGTGGGGGGTGGCGGCGGGTCTGCTGGGCAGTGTGGCGGCCCGTTCTCCGGCCCGCGCGCGTGCCGCTCGTTGAGGCGCTTCGCGGGGGCCGACCCCGCCCACGGCGTCAGAGGTCTCGTGACCACGTCGGGCGAGTCTCGGCCCGGGAGGCGTCGCTGTCCATGGGCGGCTCCGCCGGCGGCACGGAGTCGCCGGGGCACATGGCGGGGGGTGCGGCGGAGGCGTACGTGGCCATGCGGGGGCCGTCGCAATAGCACCAGCGGTCGTGCTCGGCGTCGAAGAGCCACACCTCGCCACCGTCGACGACGGCGCCGATGCGGATGCCGCTCGTGCCGCGGTGGAAGCTCTCCAGGTCGATCCTGCCGGCCGCCAGGTCCCGCACCATGGCGCGGTACGCGTCGAGTGCCTCGACCAACCGGTTGAGCAGGGGCCGGGCGTCAGCCGTGCGGGCCGGGGAACCGCCGGCCGCCGGGGGGCCCTGCGGGACCGTGATCAGCAGCCGACCGTCCACCCACGCCGACCAGCCGTTGGAGCACACGATCCGCGCCCAGTCGCCCTGGCGCTCGGTCACCCGCACCGGGAGCAGCGGGTCCAGCCCCGCCGAGGGGGCGGGGTCGTCCGGTGCCCGCCAGGTGGTCAGCCCCTCGGCCGGGGCGACATGGGTCGGAATGAACTCCGGCTCGTACATCGCGACCTACCTCCGCATGACGGCGGGCTCCTGGCGTCGCAGCAGCCTGGTGACGACGACCCCGAAGACCGCCGAGAGCACCACGAGCATGCCCATGTCCAAGAGCCACATCGAGGGGACGGGCCGGAACAGCGGGTCCGACGTCACGTTGCCCGGTGTGACGGCACGCAGGTCGAGCGTCGCGGCCATCGCGCCCAGCGCCCAGCGCGACGGCACCAGCCAGGCCAGCTGCTCCAGGCCCGGGACCCCGTGCAGCGGCAGCAGCGCGCCGCAGAAGACGACCTGCACGATGGCGAGCAGCACCAGCAGCGGCATCGTCACCTCCTCCTTGCGCACCAGGGCCGAGACCAGCAGCCCGAGCATCATCGAGGTGAAGGCCAGCAGTGCCGCCGCCAGTGTGATCTCCAGCAGCGGCGGCATCAGAACCCCGCCGCCTCGGGGTCTCAGACGCACACCGACGAGGGCGACCATGGTCAGTGCCACCGCCTGCGCGACGGTGACCAGCCCCAGGACGACGACCTTCGACGCCAGATACGCCGAGCGGGACAGGCCCACGGCCCGCTCCCGTCGGTAGATCACGCGTTCCTTGACCAGCTCGCGGACCGCGTTGGCGGCCCCGGTGAGGACCGAGCCGACGCAAAGGATCAGCAGCACGTTCAGCGCGTTGTTCCGGCCCAGGGCGTCGCCAGCCAGGGCGCGCGCCATCCCGCCCATCACGAAGGGCAGCGCCACCATGATCGCCAGGAACGTGCGGTCGGCGGCCAGCGACGCCGCGTAGCGGCGCACCAGCGTCCACAACTGGCGGAAGCAGCCCTGGGGTTTGGGCGGCTCCAGGGCCTCTGGTTGCCGGGGAGCCTCGGGGACGGCGGGCCCCAGCACCGTCGCGACGTACTCGTCGTAGAGCGGGGAGGCCTCGTACTGGCCTGCCCAGTCGCGGCTCTGCTCGTGCTCGAACGCCTCGAACGCCTCCGGCCACTGACGGAAGCCGAAGAAGGGGAGGGTCCTGGACGGCGGCCCGTAGTAGGCCATGCGCCCGCCGGGCGCCATCACCAGCAGGCGGTCGCAGACCTCCAGGCTGAGCACGCTGTGCGTCACCACGATGACCGTGCGGCCGTCGTCGGCCAGACCGCGCAGCATCGTCATCACCGAACGGTCCATGCCGGGATCCAGGCCCGAGGTCGGCTCGTCCAGGAAGAGCAGCGAGGGCTTGGTCAGCAGTTCCAGGGCGACGCTCACCCTCTTGCGCTGGCCGCCGGAGAGCGTGTGGACCGGCTGTCGCACGCGGGCCTGCAGACCCAGTTCGGCGATGACCTCGTCCACCCTGGTCTGCCGCTCCTCCTTGGCGGTGTCGCCGGGGAAGCGGAGCTCGGCGGCGTACGACAGGGCGCGGCCGACGGGCAGTTGCTGGTGCAGGATGTCGTCCTGCGGGACGAGGCCGATGCGCTGGCGCAGCTCCGCGTACTCCCGGTACAGGTCCCGGCCGTCGTAGAGCACCGTGCCGTGGTCGGCGGGGCGCAGTCCGGTCAGCGCGTTCAGCAGGGTCGACTTGCCGGAGCCGCTCGGCCCGACCACCGCCAGCAGGCACTTCTCCCCGACGCGGAAGCTGATGTCGTCCAGCAGCACCTTGCTGCCGTCGTCCACCCGCACCGACAGGTCGCGGACGTTGAGTGCGACCTCACCGGTGTCGATGAACTCCTGCAGTTCGTCGCCGACCAGCCGGAACACCGCGTGGCCGACATCGATGATGTCGCCCTGGTGCACGACCGCCCGGTCGATGCGGCGGCCGTCCAGATAGGTGCCGTTGTGGCTGTCCAGGTCGACGATCTCGTAGCCGCCGTCCGGCAGTGCCCGCAGTTCGGCGTGGTGGCGCGAGACCAGCAGGTCCGGGACGACCAGGTCGTTGTCGGAGGCCCGGCCGATGTGGAACGTGCGGTGCGGCAGCGGACGCACCGCCGCCGGACGGCGGAAGGTGCCGGTCGCCGCGGGGGTGGCCATGGGCGGCGCCCGGTAGACGCCAGTGGGCGCCTCGGCGCTGCTCAGCCGCACGCACGGCCCCTGCCGGGCGTGCCCGAAGCGGATGACGCTGCCGGGGCCCACGCCCCACTGCCGGACCTGCCGGCCCCCCACGAAGGTGCCGTTGGTGCTGCCGGCGTCGTACAGCATCCAGCTGTCGCCCACGGGGCGGATCTGGGCGTGGTGCCACGACACGCGGGGATCGTCGAGGACGATGTCGGCGTCCGGGTCCCGGCCGACGCGGTACTCCCGCCCCGGGACCAGGATGCGGGCGTCCCCGTCGGTCTCGAGCACGAGCTTAGGCGCCGTGGGCGCCGCACCACGCTCGGCCACGCTTCGATCGTAGTCGCGGACCGGCGGCCCTGCTTGTCCCGCCCGCCCCGCGACGGGCCGCCGCACGGCCCCTGCGGGGCGGCGCCGGAGCCGCCGGACGGGGCTTACCAGTCGGTCGGGGCGTAGTCCTTGAGGAACACCCCGAAGAGGTCCTCGCCCTGCTCGCCGCGGACGATCGGGTCGTACACCCGAGCCGCGCCGTCGATGAGGTCCAGCGGGGCGTGGAAGCCCTCCGCGGCCATGCGGACCTTGTCCGGGTGCGGGCGCTCGTCGGTGATCCACCCGGTGTCGACGCTGGTCATCAGGATGCCGTCGCTCTCCAGCATCTCGCGCGCGCTGGTCCGGGTCAGCATGTTCAGCGCTGCCTTGGCCATGTTGGTGTGCGGATGGCCCGCCCCCTTGTAGCCGCGGCTGAACTTGCCCTCCATGGCGGAGACGTTGACCACGTACTTGCGGCGGGCAGCGGCCGCGGCCATCGCCGGGCGCAGCCGGCTGACGAGGATGAACGGGGCGGTCTCGTTGCACAGCTGCACTTCGAGCATCTCGACCGGGTCGACCTCGCCCACGGCCCGGCTCCAGCTGTTCGCCGCGTCCAGGTCGGGTACCAGCCCGCCGGCGTCGATCGCCGTGCCGGCCTCGATTCGCGCGAGCGAGGCCGAACCGCTCACCAGCGCCAGGTCCGTGACCTCACGCGCCCGGGCCGAGAGCTCCGTGCGCGGGGCGGGCAGCGCCGGCTGGGCGCCGCTGCCGAAGGCGCCGAAGACCTCCGAGGCGGGCAGGGCCCCCGCCGGGAGCGGGGCGGACTCGGCGGCCACCAGCTCCGCGTACGCGGCGGGGGAGCGGCGCACGGTCTGCGCCGCGTTGTTGATCAGGATGTCCAGGGGGCCCTCGGCGGCCACCGAGTCGGCGAGCGCGACCACCTGGGCCGGGTCGCGCAGGTCGATGCCGACGATCTTGAGGCGGCCGAT
Organism: Actinacidiphila sp. bgisy167; assembly: GCF_057707665.1. Taxonomy (NCBI): domain Bacteria; kingdom Bacillati; phylum Actinomycetota; class Actinomycetes; order Kitasatosporales; family Streptomycetaceae; genus Actinacidiphila; species Actinacidiphila sp. bgisy167. The sequence goes on from NZ_JBYIQP010000070.1 coordinate 27,857, forward strand.
CCACTCGTCGCTGTCCGGCATCGCCTTGAAGCGGCGGATGGCGTCCGCGGGGAAGCGCGTGGTGATCGTGGTGTGCGCGCCGTCGCGCAGCAGCCTCAGCGCGATGTACATGCCGATCTTGGCCCGGCCGCCGGTGAGCAGGGCGCGCCGCCCGGTCAGGTCGGTCCGCGCGTCGCGCCGGGCCCGGTTGAAGGCCGCGCAGTCCCGGCACAGCTGGTGGTAGAAGGCATCGACCTCGACGTAGCGCTGCTTGCACACGTAGCACGAGCGGGGCCGCTGCAGGATGCCCGCGATCTCGCCGGTCGCCGAGGAGGAGGGCAGCAGCCCCTGCGTCTCGTCGTCGATGCGCTCCGCGGAGCCGGTGGCCGTGGCCTCGGTGACGGCCTTGTCGTGGGAGGTCTTTGCGGACCGCCGCTCCTGGCGGCGGCGCTGCTTCACCGTTCGGTAGATGCCGGCAGTCGCCTTGCGCACGGTGATCGCGTCGGGGTGGTCCAGCGGCAGGTCGTCGAGTTGCTTCAGCACGCTCAGGCACAGTTCCAGGCGCGCGGGGTCGATACCGGGGACACCGTCCCCGCCTTCGGCCGTGGCCGTGGCCGTGACCGTGCTCTGCTCGTTCTCCGTCGCCGTCATGCCGCCGTCGTTCCCTGGATCGTGTGTTCCCGCTGCTCCTGTCCTGCGGAACTCTACGGAGGCGGCGCCGCCCGGCCAAAACGGCGGCGTCCGCCCCGCGCGGTGTACGGCGGCCCGTGGGCGACGGGCGGGGGCGGGCCCGGACGGGCGAGGGGCGGGCCTGGGGGGCCTGGACGGGCCCGTGGGTCACTCCAGAGGAGCGGTGGCCTCGCTCTCGTACTCGTAGTCCCACGGCTCGTCGGCCATGTGCTCGAGGCGCTTGTAGTACGCGGCGCTGTCGGGCCACGCCTGGTGCGCCCCGGCGTCCTGGACGCTGATGGCCAGCGGGTCGTACAGGATGCCCTCAGGGGGCTGCCCCCCGGCTCGCAGGGCGATGCCGAGGGTGAGACCGTCCCCGGGGCCGCCGTGGAGTCGGATCCTGGTGGTCATGGAGGTCACCTCCTGTAGCCATGATCTCTCGCCGGGAGAGGTTTGGTGAAGGAGCGGTTCACGACCGGCCCCAGCGGAGACCGCGCGTGCGAGATCCGTCACATTGCGGCGTCCGCCCACCCCTCGCACCGCGCTCTGCTGGGCGCGCCGTAGGGGAGGCCGCTGAGGGATGGCCGGCCCTGGTCGCGGAGACGCCGGCCAGGACCGTGCGCCCGGTCCCCGAGGGCCGGTCATCGCCCGGGGCCGGTCACGGGCCCCGCACCTCCCGGACCGCGCCCGCTCGACACCATGGCGGCGCCTGGGGCGCCTGGCGGGGGGCGCGGCCCTGACGGCCGTCAGCCTCCCGGCCCGGGTCCCTGCGGACGGGCCTCGACCGGGTCCATTGGGCCTACCGCGTCCACCGGGTCATGCTCCGGGCCGACGCGGCCGTGGCGGGCGGCGTCCGCCAGCGCACGCCGGTCCGGCAGCGCGTCCGCCGTGATGCGGGGGAAGGCCGTCACCTCCGCGGTGAGCCCGCGGGCCGCGACCACCCGGCGCACCGAGGCCGCCAGGGTGTCCTCGCCCAGGAACGCCGCCATGGTGCCGGGCCGCCCGTCCGCGCCCAGGTAGCGGACGAGCAGCGGTTGCACGTCCACGCCGGCGTCGAGCACGGCCTGGAACAGCGCCGGGCGGTACCGGCCCTCCTCACGGCCGCACCAGGTGCTGCCCTCCGGGAAGGCCACCACCGTCGCACCCGAGCGCAGCGCCTCCGCGACCTCCGCCACCGTGTCCGGCAGTGCGCGGATCCGCTCGCGGTCGATGAAGATCGTCCGGCCGCGCAGGCACATCCGCCCGATCACCGGCCAATCGCGGACCTCCCGCTTGGCGACGTTGCGGCCCGGGAAGACGGCGGCGATGACCACGACGTCCAGCCAGGACACGTGGTTGGAGACCACCAGCAGGCCGCGGCCCGACTCCGGCGGCTCCGGCTCGGGCAGCCGAACCCGGACTCCGAAGGCCGCCGCCACGGAGCGGGCCCACCGCCGGATCAGCCACGCGCGCCCTGCCGGGCCGCACAGCGCGCCGAGCGGCACCGACAGCGCGGCGCCCATGAGCAGCACCGCCGCCGCGCCGGCGTACCGCAGCAGCCGCCGGGCCCGGCCCACCACCGGGCCGTCGCCGGTCAGGCACGCCTGCGGCGTGCAGGGCGCGACCGGCGACCACCACGCCGCGGCCATCTCAGTCCGACCCGCGTGAGCCGAGGGCCCCGAAGTGACGCAGATAGCGCGGGTCGGTGCGCTCCAGTGAGAGCAGGACGAACAGGTCGGCGACGCCGAAATCCGGATCGTGGGCGGGCGCACCGCACACCCAGGCGCCCAGCCGCAGGTAGCCGCGGAGAAGCGCGGGCAGCGCGGTGCGTGCCGGGCGGGGGAGGCCCGCGGGGTCCCAGGGACGGTGCGGGGTGACCCGGTGCTGCTCCGGCGCCAGGTTCCCCGCGGAGACCCGGTCCCACACGCCCGCGGCCAGCATGCCTCCGTCGGCGAGCGGCACCGAGCAGCAGCCGGCGAGCCAGTTGTGGCCGGTGGCCGCCATGTAGCGGGTGAGTCCGCCCCACATGAGCGCCACGACGGCCCCGTCCCGGTGGTCGGCGTGCACGCACGAGCGGCCCACCTCGACGAGGTCGTGCCGGATGGGAGCGAGCCGGGTCAGGTCGAACTCGGCCTCGGAGTAGGTGCGGCCGGCGCGGCGGGCGTTCAGGGGGGTGAGGATCCGGTAGGTGCCGACGACCTCGCCGGTGCGGTCCTCCTTCACCAGCAGGTGGTCGCAGTAGGCGTCGAGGGCGTCGGCGTCCAGGCCCGGTTCCGGCGTGTCCAGCACCGCGCCCATCTCCCCGGCGAACACCTGGTGCCGCAGGCGCTGCGCGGCCCGCACCTCGGCCTCGTCCTGGGCGAGACATACCGAGTAGCGGGGCCGGTCGGAAGGGGTGTCGACGACGGGGGCGAGGTCGTACGAAGCGGTCATGGCGGCATTCCCGGGGCAGGGGGACGGTGACAGACCTATGTGTCCCGTCGCGGCCTTGCTCTGACGTGTCCGCGGCGAAGCGCGCAGATGTGCGCTCGCTGAAGTGCCCGTGCCGCCCCGGGTCCTCGGGCCGTCCGCTCACCCGGAGAGCCCGTTCTCACCCGGGAAGCGCGCCCAGACGCCCCTCGAGCACCAGCAGGAGCTCGCTGAGGAGGTCCGCCAGTTCCTCGCGGCTGCTGTCCGGGAGCCCGGACAACAGCCCCGTCTCGTAGGAGAGCTGCTGCGGCAGGAGGCGGTCGACGAGTTCCCGCCCCTCCTCGGTCAGCCGCAGGTGGCACACACGCCGGTCGCGGCCGTCGGGGCGGCGGGCCACCAGGCCGCGCTCCTCCAGCAGCTTGATCCGCTTGGTGACGGCGGCTCCCGAGGCGAAGGTCTCCCGGGCCAGCCGGCCCGGCGTCAGCTCGCCGCCGACGCGTCGCAGGGCGGTGAGGATGTCGTACTCCGGGCGCGTGAGGCCCTCGTGGCCCAGAGGCGTCTCCGTGACCTGCTGCAGCAGGGCGGCACAGCGGTTCAGCCTGCCGATCACCGCCACCGGCCCGAAGTCCAGGTCGGGGCAGGCGTCCTGCCATTGGCGCAGCACCGCCGCGACGGCGTCCTCCACGCGAGTCGTCCTTCCTGCGAACGCCGGCGGCTCCGGCGGCGTTCGCATGATCGTACGCGTCGCCATGGTGAGGAGGGCTGCCCGCCGTCGCCACGCCGCCGTGCCGGCAGCCTCCGCCGGCGGGCGCCTCCGGCGGCCGCTCCCGCTCCGGGACCGGCCACCGGTGATGCGTGCGCCCAGGCGGAAGCGCCCAGGGGGGAGGGTTCAGGGGGAGGGGCTCAGGCGCGGGAAGGCCAGCGACAGCGCGAACCGGCCTTCGGCGTCGGTCCACCAGTGCCGCAGCGCGAGCCCCGCGGCAGCCAGTTCGGCCCGCACGCCCTTCTCACGGAATTTGGCGGAGACCTCGGTGCGCATCTCCTCGCCGCGGCCGAAGTCCACGGTCAGGTCGAGTGCGGGGACCTTCACGCTCATCTCGGCGCGCGCCCGCAGGCGCATCTCGATCCACTCCTCCTCGCGGTCCCACACGGCGACGTGGTCGAAGTCGTCCGGGCGGAAGTCCGCGCCGAGTTCGCGGTCGATGACCGACAGCACGTTCCTGTTGAAGGCGGCCGTGACGCCCTGCGCGTCGTCGTACGCCGCCACCAGCGTCCTCTCGTCCTTGACCAGGTCGGTGCCGAGCAGCAGCGCGTCGCCCTGGGCGAGCAGCGCGCGGACCGTGCTCAGGAAGTGGGCCCGCTCCCGCGGCAGCAGGTTGCCGACGGTGCCGCCGAGGAAGGCGACCAGCCGCGGTCCGGGCGTCTCGGGCAGGGCGAGCCCGTGCTGGAAGTCGGCGACGAGGGCGTGCACGGCCAGGTCCCGGTGGTCGGCGAGCAGGGCCTCGCCCGCGCCGGTGAGCGCGGACTCGCTGACGTCGATCGGCACGTAGGTCAGCGGCCCGCCCAGCGCGCCGATCAGCAGCCGGGTCTTCTCCGAGGAGCCGGAACCCAGCTCGACGAGGGTGCGGGCGCCGGTCGCCGCGGCGATCTCCGGCGCCCTCGCGAGCAGGATCTCCCGCTCGGCGCGGGTCGGGTAGTACTCGGGCAGTCGGGTGATCTCCTCGAACAGCTCGCTGCCGCGGGCGTCGTAGAACCACTTGGGCGGCAGCTGTTTGGGGCTGCGGGTCAGCCCGTACGCGACGTCGGCGCGCAGCGCGGCGGCGGTGGCGTCGGCGGGCAGGGTGCGGGTGAGGGTGAACGGGCTCACGGGTGCGGCTCCTTGAGCGGGATCAGCAGGACCTCGGTGGGATCGCCGTACAGCAGGTGGCGGTCGGGGACCTCGGTCCAGCGCGGACTGTCGTCGTACGGCTCGGAGGCCACGGCGAGGGAGCGGCCGGGCGTGTCCAGGTACCAGAGCGTGTCGCCCCAGGCGGTGCCGGCGATCATCCGGCCGTCGGTGAGCAGGAAGTTGAGGCGCGAGTCGGGGGTCAGTGCGGCGAGCCGTCCGACGGTGTCGGCGAGCGCCTCGTCCGCCGGTGCTCCGGCACGCAGCCGGTGCAGGGTCAGCGCCCAGGCGAGCGCCGAGTCGCAGCGCGCCTCCAGGGTGAGCAGTTCCTCCGGCGGCAGGGTGCGGGCGGCCTCGGCCACCGAGTGCGGCCAGCCGCGCAGCGCGCCGTTGTGGCTGAACAGCCAGCGTCCGGCGGTGTACGGGGCCGCCGCGGACTCGTCCGCGGCCGACCCCTCCGTGATGTCGCGGACCGCGCCGAGCAGCGCCCCGGAGCGCGTCACCCGGCACACGTCCGCGAACGACGGGTCGTCCCAGATCGGACCGGAGCGCCGGTAGCGCGCGGGCAGCGGGTCGCCCTCGGCGTACCAGCCGACCCCGAAGCCGTCGGCGTTGACCGTGCCGTACCTCTGCCGGCGCGGCGCCCACGACTGGCGGTACAGCGAGTGCGGCGGGTCGATGACGACCTCGCGGAGCGCGACGGTGGGACCGACGTACGCCAGATGCCGGCACATCAGCCGCTCCCCCGGCCGCCCGGGGCTTTCATCCCTGCTCCGGACGGGCGTCGCGGGCGGTGCGGAAGCCGGAGAAGATCTGCCGCCGGATCGGGTGGTCCCAGTTGCGGAACGTGCCCCGGCAGGCCACGGAGTCCACGGCGAAGGAACCGCCGCGCAGCACCTTGTAGTCGGGGCCGAAGAAGACCTCCGAGTACTCCTTGTACGGGAACGGGGCGAAGCCCGGGTACGGCAGGAAGTCGCTCGCCGTCCACTCCCACACTTCGCCGACCAGTTGCCGGACGCCCAGCGGCGAGGCGCCGGCCGGGTAGCTGCCCACCGGGGCCGGGCGCAGATGCCGCTGCCCGAGGTTGGCGTGCTCCGGTCCGGGGTCGGCGTCGCCCCACGGGTAGCGGCGGGAGCGTCCGGTCGCCGGGTCGTGCCGGGCCGCCTTCTCCCACTCCGTCTCGGTGGGCAGCCGGCGTCCGGCCCAGCGGGCGTACGCGTCGGCCTCGTACCAGCACACGTGCAGCACGGGCTCCTCGTGCGGTACCGGCTCGGTCACCCCGAATCGGCGGCGCAGCCACACACCGCCCTCGCGGTGCCAGAACAGCGGGGCGGCCAGGCCGTGCTCGCGCACGTGCGCCCAGCCGGCCGGGGTCCACCACCGCTCGTCCTCGTAGCCGCCGCCCTCGACGAAGGCGAGGTAGGCGCCGTTGCTCACCGGCACCGTGTCGATGAAGAACGGCGCCACCTCGCGCGTGTGCGCGGGACGTTCGTTGTCCAGGGCCCATGGCTCGGCTGAGGTGCCCATGACGAACGGGCCGCCGGGGACCAGGACCTCGGCCGGCAGGAGCGCCGCGTCCGCGGGTGCGGGCGGCGGCGGGGGCGCGGCCAGGGCCGCAGGGCCGCGACGCAGCTGATGGGTGATCAGCATCGTCTCGTCGTGCTGCTGTTCGTGCTGGGCGATCATGCCGAAGGCGAAGCCCGCGTCGGTCAGCGGCGAGCCGTGCAGGGGCGCCCGCTGCAGGATGTCGAGCACCCTGCCGCGTACTTCGGCCGCGTAGGCATGCGCCTCCGCGGGTGGCAGCAGCGGCAGCGTGGGACGCTCCGAGCGCGGGTGCTCGAAGGCGTCGTAGATCGGGTCGATGTCGGGGCGCAGGGCCTCACGGCCGCCGACGTTGCGCAGCAGCCACTGCTCCTCCTGGTTGCCTATGTGGGCCAGGTCCCAGACCAGGGGGGACATCAACGGGGAGTGCTGGGCGGTGAGTTCGTGATCGTCGACGCAGGTGGTGAGCGCCCGGGTGCGCTCGCGCGCGGTGGTCAGGGCGTCCAGCGCCCGCCGGCGCAGGTCCTCGGGGTCGAGCGCGGGTGCGGTCACGTGCGGCTCTCCTCACGTGCGAAGGCGTCGAGCAGGTCGTCGGCGGGACAGCGGCCGGGCCGGACGTAGCGTTCGGTGAAGGCGTCCACCGCCTGCCGCACGGCCTCGTCCGCCCCGAGCCGCGGCAGGGCCTCACGGGCGGCGGCGAAGCAGGTCAGGGCGGTGGCGTGCAGTTCGGGATCGGTAAGACCGTCGCGGGCGGCGCGCCGCCACAGTGCGTTGCGGGGCGCCGGCTCCGCGCCCGCGGCGTCGGCCAGCGGCTTGACCGCCCGGTAGGCGACCTCGGAGGCGGCGGCGTCGTCGAAGAGCGCCATGGTCACGGCCAGCGGCACGATCCAGCCGTCCCGCCCCGGTTGTGCGTCGATCATGCGCAGCTCCAGGTAGCCGCGGGGCCGCACCGGCGGGAAGAGCGTCGACAGGTGGTAGTCCAGGTCGGCGAGGGTCGGTCGGCGGTACGCCCCGTCGCGGTCGCGGAGCCACCCGCGGAAGGTGAGCCCGTGAGGAACGATCCAGGGTGCGTGCGGCTCGCTGCCGCGTATGCACAGCACCGGCGCGTCCAGGGCATAGGCCGTCCAGGCCGCACGCGGGTCGGCGTCGGTGGGCGGGGCGAGGGTGCGCCCTGGGTCCAGGGCCGCCCACACCGCCTGCCGGGTGGAGCGCCAGCCGGTCGGAAGGCCGGTGCTGAGCGGCGAGTTGGCGAACGCGGCCACCAGGACGGCGCCCAGCAGATGCGCCAGCAGCCAGCGTCTGCCGTGTCCGAAGGGGCCCGGCTCCTCGGTGCCCGCGTCCAGGCAGACCTGGACTGAGGCCGTGGAGCACATCATGGCCCGGCCCGCCGGTCCGGACCGGTCGAAATACGCCTCCATGGCCGCGTACCGGGGTTCGTCCAGCAGGCGGCGGGGCCGGCGCCAGGGGTCGTGGCCGTGGCCGGCCAGGGCCAGGCCCTCCCGGCGGAGCCGGTGCCGTACGGAGTGGAGGTCGGCGGCCGCGGCGTCGACGCACGCGGTCAGTGAGGGGGCGGGCAGCGAGCTGAGCTCCAGCTGTCCGCCGGGCTCGGACGTGATCCGGGCGCGGAGGCGGAGGTCGCGCAGTGACGCGACGGCGGCTGTCAGCCGCATGGGGGCGAGCGGACGGGTCGGGGCGTGCGGGTCGTCCAGGAACCATTCCAGTTCCACGCCTATGCGGCGGGGCGGTCCGGTCTTGAAACAGATGCCGCTGATATGGTCTTCCGCCGCTGTCTCGGTGAGCGGTTCGGATGTCTTCATCCGCTGACTGGTGCCGGGCATGGCCAGGACCTCCCGTCGAAGGCGGCTCTCCGTGTCCACCCGGCGGGGGGCCGGGCGTCTCCGTACCACCTAAGCCCGTCAGTGCGGGGCGCTCAAGAGTGCCCCGGGAAGGGCCGAGGGACTTCAGCTGCCACCCGTGTCGAGGGCGGCCCCTGTCGTCCGGTCCGAATCAAGAGTGGACCGCCGCCCGGCGGACCGCATCCGCAGAGCGCATTCACACAGGTCACGCCGGTGTGCGCAAAAGCCGTACCGATCGCACACAGATCTCGGCGGCGTCCGGCGGAGGACCACGGAACGTCGTCGGGGGGGGGGGGGGGGGGGGGGGAGCGAAGGGGGGGTGGTGGGGGGG
>NZ_JBYIQP010000071.1:0-36386 GCF_057707665.1 Actinacidiphila sp. bgisy167
GTCGGTGACGCGTGGTCCTCTCCAAATCCCCACGGTGCGCGAGTGATTACTCCGGATGTGCCGGACCTCGAAACCCGTTCGCCCGCGCCCAGCGCACCACGTCTCGCAGATGCCCTCGCCGCGCGGCGAGGTCTTCTTTCTTATGGCTCCGCCGCAAGCAGGCGTCCATGAGGCGGGACGCGTCGCCGTCGCCCTCATGTCCGATCCCGGGGTTTCCCGTTCCTCAGGACCGGGCTTCGACCCGGCGAGCGTCGCGTGATACTTGCGCATCGTAACCCCCTCTGCCCTCAGGGGAAATGGTAGGGAAATGATGGCTCCCAGACAGCTGCTTTCACGAAATGCGCCGCCTTTCGCGGAGTGCGGCACGTACCCCTCAGGCCACCGGGTGGCGTGTGAATCCCCCGCCGGAGAACGCCTCTCGCCTCGATCTTGCATGAGGGCCCGTCAGCTTGCTGACGGGCCCGTTCGGCTTGTTCGGGGGCCGAGGTTCCTGCAGGCGGGCAGGCTGGTGGCCCGGCTGTCGCGTCGGGTGGGCGCCGGGTTCCACGGTTCCGGTCGGGGTGGTGATGCTCGTAGGGACGGGAAGTGGCTGGTCATCCTGGGTTTGGCAGGGCTGCGAGCCGTTGCAGGGCTTGGGTGATCACGCCTGTCCAGGGCCAGTGGGCCGCGAGGCGGAGGATGCGGCGCCGTCCGGTGGTGACGAGTTGTGCGGCGGCGGAGAACAGCCGGAGCCGCAGCCGCCGCGGTTCCCACCGACGGACGTCGCCGGTGAGGGCGACCATCGGCATCCAGGCGAGCAGGTCCAGAGCGATCTGGACGATCTCCAGCCAGATCTGATGTTGTGCGGCGTCGTGGAGGGGAAGGTTGCGCAGGCTGGTGGCCCGTGCCGCGCGGATGCGGTCCTCCGCTCTCGCGCGCTGGCGGTGTCGCAGTTCGAGTGCGGCGATCGGGGTGCCGGCGGTGTTGGTGGCGAACGCCGTCAGGCGCATGCGGTCGGCGTCGGTGATCCGCAACTGTGCGCCGGGGTGTGGCCGTTCCTTCCGGACGACCAGTCGCATCCCCTTCGGCCAGCCCTTGAGGCAGGCGCCGTCGAGTTCGGCGATCCAGACGCCGTCGCGGATGCCGCCGCCGGGTTCGACGGCCGGTGTCCAGGCCGATGCCGGAACCTTCAAGACGGCCTGGTGGATGGCATCCACCTCACCTGGCCCTGGACCGACGCCTTCGTCCTGGCCTGGAACCGGCTCACCGCCCTGCCACAGACAGCCTGACCAGCACGGACGCATCCCGGCGAGGACCAGGAAGGAGAAGGACCCCCAGTCTCCGGACCTGTGGAATCCGGCCAGCCGCAGCGACACGCGACGGCCCCACCGCCCACTGGAGGAGCAAACGGGGCGAAGTCACCACATCAGACAGCGCTGAATGATCGAGGTCAGGCACCCGCCGGGCGGCCACCTGCACCCCGGTTGATGGAGGTGGGACCCAAGACACGAGTGATGACTGTCACCACTCCGCGGCCGGACCGACTGTGGTGCGGCGATCTCTTAGATTATGATCATCATGCATCTGTAGGGCGAGAGGCGCCCTCGATGCAGTTATGTCCATTTATGAGCAAAAGGCGCATTATGTTCTCTTCAAGGCATTCCTTCTGGCTAAAGCGCGGACGGCTTTGGGCCGTCGCGCTGATCGCCGCATGCGCGGTGACGTTGGCAACCGGCTCCGAGGCGTTCGCGAGCGAACCCGGCGAAGGCAGCAGCTGGACTCCGGAGATCGCCAACCACACTCCGATCCAGTCGCGGGACACGTACTCGGAAGCGCGCAGCGACTCCGGGCGGCTCGTGGGGATCTACAGAGGGGAGTTCGACGACCACGTTTGGATTTCGGTCGACAACGAGACGCCCACATCCATCGGCTACGGCGCGAACACCTCGCAAACGACCACCGCACCGCGTGTCATATACTCCAATGGCTGGTTCTACGCTTTCCATACCGGTACTGATGGCAACATCTACTGGAGCCGCGTCGCATCGGGTTTCGCCGCCATAGGGGCCAGTTGGTCCGCCTGGGCGCCGATAACCGGCCAAAGGACGTATCAATCCGTATCGCTGGCGACCACGGCTTCAGGTCTGCTGATGGTGTACCGGGGCGCGAGTGACACGCGCATGTGGGCCTCCTGGCTGCCTGTGGGCTCCGTCAACTGGGCTCCCGCTCAGTACATGGGCTTCCAGAGCAACAGCGCCCCGACAGTGACGTTCAACCCGTACTGGCAGGCGTTCTACGCGGTGTTCCGAGGACTCAACGACGATCGGGTCTACTACGCCGAGCAGTACCTCGGGCAGAACTGGTGGACCAGTGCCTACCAGTTGCCCAGTATCCAGACGAACAGCTCTCCGGTCATCGCATCGGACCAGGCCGGCAACCTGCTCGTGACGGCGCGTGACTACTCTGGTCACCTGTGGCTCCAGTCCAGAGGCTATCTCGGCGACTGGGCTGGATGGCAGGCGGAGAACACGGGCTGGCAGACGAACGTCTCCCCCTTCCTCTCCGTCTACCGCGGCGTCATATACCTGCTCTTGACTGGTATGGACGCCGGAACCATCTACTGGAAGCCGGGCTACAGAGGCTAGCCTCAGTTTGCGTGAGGGTCCGTCAGCTTGCTGATGGGCCCTTTCGGCTTGTTCGGGGGCCGAGATTCCTGCAGGCGGGCAGGCTGGTGGCCCGGCTGTCGCGTCGGGTGGGCGCCGGGTTCCACGGCTCCGGTTCGGTGGTGATGCTCGTAGGGACAGGAAGTGGCTGGTCATCCTGGGTTCGGCAGGGCTGCGAGCCGTTGCAGGGCTTGGGTGATCACGCCTGTCCAGGGCCAGTGGGCCGCGAGGCGGAGGATGCGGCGCCGTCCGGTGGTGACGAGTTGTGCGGCGGCGGAGAACAGCCGGAGCCGCAGCCGCCGCGGTTCCCACCGACGGACGTCGCCGGTGAGGGCGACCATCGGCATCCAGGCGAGCAGGTCCAGAGCGATCTGGACGATCTCCAGCCAGATCTGATGTTGTGCGGCGTCGTGGAGGGGAAGGTTGCGCAGGCTGGTGGCCCGTGCCGCGCGGATGCGGTCCTCCGCTCTCGCGCGCTGGCGGTGTCGCAGTTCGAGTGCGGCGATCGGGGTGCCGGCGGTGTTGGTGGCGAACGCCGTCAGGCGCATGCGGTCGGCGTCGGTGATCCGCAACTGTGCGCCGGGGTGTGGCCGTTCCTTCCGGACGACCAGTCGCATCCCCTTCGGCCAGCCCTTGAGGCAGGCGCCGTCGAGTTCGGCGATCCAGACGCCGTCGCGGATGCCGCCGCCGGGTTCGACGGCCGGTGTCCAGGCCGATGCCGGAACCTTCAAGACGGCCTGGTGGATGGCATCGGTGATGGTCATGAGTCCTGCTTGTCGGAGTGCGCGATCACCAGCACTCCGTCCAGGTCCACGGTCACCTGCCCGGCCACGTCCGGCGCCGCCGCTGCCGCGGCCGTGGTCCTGGGTGCGGGCGCCGTCCTGGCCGCGCGCCGCCGCGCCGCCCGGCAGGGGTGATGGTTTCAGCCCGTCCCCGTGCCCCGCGAACCCGGTTGTTGCCCGCGGCAACGGACGTTGTCCCCGGCCGGTCGTGCTGATGGAATCGGCTGCCGGACGGTGAGCGGAGAGGCGCGACATGCTGGAGACGGTGGGGCTCACGGCCTCCGAGGCCGAGGTGTACCGGTTGCTGCTCGCCACCGAGTCGGCGTCCGCCGAGGAGATCTCCGCACGGACCGACCTCGGTCCCCCGGCGGTCGGGCGGCTGCTGCTCGCGCTGGAGGCCAAGGGACTGGCGTACGCGGTGGAGGAGTCGCCCGGCGCCTTCGCGGTGATTCCGCCTCAGGTCGCCCTCGTACCGCGGCTCCAGCGCCACGCGGAGGCGCTGGAGCAGGACCGGGCGATCGTGCTCGGACTGGTGGAGACCTACCGCCGCAGCGCCCGCTCCTGGGGAGCGGGCGAGGCGGTCGAGGTGATCAGCGGCGCGGCCGCGCTGCGGCAGCGTCTGCGGCAGCTCCAGGACGGCGCCCGCCACGAGATGCTGTGGTTCTGCAAGGCGCACTACGTGGCGATGCCCGCGGGGAGCAATCGTGAGGAGTACGACGCCCTGGGCCGCGGCGTGCTCTACCGGGTCCTGTACGAGCAGGCCTACTTCGACGACCCCGGGGCGGTCGACAACGTCGTCGCGGGGGTGCGGGCCGGCGAGGTCGCCCGGGCGGTGCCCCGGTTGCCGCTGCGGATGGCGGTGGCCGACCGCTCGGTGGCCGTCGTTCCGCTGCCCTCCGGCGGCGCGACTGCCGGTCTGGGGGCGCTCAAGACGGCGGTGGTGCGGGAGAGCAGCCTGCTGGAGGCGCTCATCGACCTGTTCCAGCACTACTGGGAGGTCGGCGCGCCGCTGCGGGTGACCGAGAAGGGGCGGATCGGCGGCGCGGGCCCGGAGGATCCCGCGGCACCGGCCGCGGAGGACCGGCACCTGCTCTCCCTGATGGTCGCCGGCATGACCGACGAGGCGATCGCGGGACAGCTGCGCGTGAGCAAGCGGACGGTCCAGCGCCGCATCCAGGGGCTGATGAACCTCGCGGGCGTCGCCACCCGCATGCAGCTGGGCTGGCACGCGGCCCGCCGCGACTGGCTCTGACGCGACGGGCTCCGAGGGGACAGGCGGCGCCGGGCCTTCGGACGGTTCCGTCCGGAGGCCCGGCGCCTGCGGCGCGACGTGGCTACTTCAGCAGATAGGCCTTGATCACGGTCTGCTTGAAGGAGTTGCCGTCCGCGTCCTTGACGAACGTACGCAGGCTGACCGACCCGCCCTCGACGTGGCGCGGGTGGTCGACGGTCACGGTGCGCTCGGTGCCGGAGCCGGTGGACTTGGCGGTCTGCCAGGTCCTGCCCTCGTCGAAGGAGACCTCGGCGGTGAAGGTGCGGATGGGCGTGTCGGCGGCGCCGACCGCGCGCTGGATCAGGACCGGGATGCGGAGCTTGTGCCCGGCCTCGGCCCGGTTCCACTCGTCCAGTTCCGGAGCCATGCGCACCGCGTACAGCGGCAGCGCCTGCCGCGCCTTCGGGGTCTGCGAACGGAACTGCCACTCGGCCCGCAGATGCGTGGAGACCAGGCTCGCCGGGGCGAGGTCGCGGTCCTGCTCGAGCGTCAGGCGGTAGTCGGCGGGCTTGGTGTCCTCCGGCACGGCGGCGTATCCGTAGAAGTACGGGACCTCTTCGCCGTTCCGCGTGAACGTGAACTTCTGCTCGCTGGAGGCATTCGTCATGGCCACCAGGCCCAGGTCGCCGTTGGCGGCTTCCTGGAGTGCGAAGTACATGTCGCCGCCCTCACGGTAGGTGTCCATACCTTCCGGGGAGAAGCCGACGCCCTGGACCGCCTGGTTCCAGTGCTCCTCGACCTTGGCCCCGGCCCGGTAGCCGTGGATGGTGCTCATGTAGGCCTGCCCGCGGGGGGCGTCCGCGTCGAAGAGGTCCGTCTGGTCGAAGGAGCTCTGCCAGCGCAGGCCGTCGGCCGACGAGAAGTAGTCGACCCGCCGGTCCGGGACCCGCAGGCCGCTGAGCGTCGGCATGCGGAACCGCTGGTCGTCGACGTACATGTAGACGTTGCGCGCCCCGGTGCTGTCCTTGGCGGTGGCAGCGAAGGTGGTGTTCACCGTGGTGAGTTCCGACCGGCGGGGCTCGTAGCCGGGATCGGCCGGGATGGACCCGTGCACCGGACGGGTCAGGTAGTAGACCGACGCGGGGTTCACGCCGCCGCCGGGGGCGGGCTCACCCCACGTGGAGCTGACCATGTAGGTGAACGCCGAGTCCTTGGACCGGGTCGTGGGCACCGCGTACACGTTCTCGATGTGGTCGTCGCCGACCGCTTCGTTCGCGGTGATGGACAGGAGGTGGTTCCCCAGACCGATGGTGCCGATCTCGCTGGTGATGATACGGGCCGTGCGGCTGGGGGCCGAGACCGTGACGGGCTTGGCCTTCCGGGCGTCGATGGTGACCGAGCGGTCGGCGGTCATGACGACCTGCGGCTCACCGACCACGGTGGCCTTCGTGAAGTCCCCCTCGAAGAAGAAGCCGCTCACCGAGTACGTGCCGACGGGCAGTCGCCGCGCGACGCTGTCCGTGCCGAACACCTCCACCTCGCGGGTCTGGCCGTCGGCGGAGCTGAAGAGCAGGTAGGCGTACTCGGGAGTCTTGCCCGCGCTGTTCTTCATGGTGACGCGGAGCTCGTGGGACGGCTGCTCCACGTCCATGCCGAGCGGTACGCGCACCGAGACCCCGCCGTCCGCGGTGGCCGCGCTCACCACGCCGCTGTAGGCGGCGTACTGCGTGCCGGCGGCCTCCGGGGTCGCGGTGACGGTGACGCCCGCCGTGCCGTGCGCGGGCACCGTGACGGTGTCGGCGCCGAGCCGGAACAGCCCCTCGGGAGCGGGGGTGTCCGCGATGCCGCGGCTCGCGTGCTGCGTCAGGCGGAGAGTGACGGGCGCGGCGCCGGAGTTGCGGTAGGTGATCGTCCTGGTCGCCGGCGGGCGCGTGCCGCCGGTCCACTTGACCAGACCGAAGTCCAGTCCGGCGGTGTCGGCGGTGACCTCCTGGTCGACCGCCCGGCCCACGTCCAGGCGCCCCGCGCCCTGGTAGTAGGCGCCGTGCTCCATGGCACCGTCGGTCGACTGCATCAGCTGGCGCTTGACCTGCTCCGCGGTCCAGTCGGGGTGCTGCTGGAACAGGATGGCCGCCGCGCCCGAGACGTGCGGCGTGGCCATCGAGGTGCCGCTCATCGCCACGTAGCCGTCGTCGGCGGTGGTGCCGCCGGCCATGGCGGCGACGACGTTCACGCCGGGGGCGATGAGGTCCGGCTTGAGGCCGGAGTCGCCCTCGCGGGGGCCGACGTTGCTGAAGCCGGCGCGGTCGTCGTCCTCTTGGGAGGCGCCGACGGCCAGAGCCCGGTCGGCGGAGGCCGGCGAGGCCACCCTGCTGCTGTCGCCGTCGTTGCCGGCCGCGGCCACGACCAGGGCGCCGTAGTCGCGGCTGACGGCGTCGACCATCGCCTCGACGGCGTCGGTCTCCGGGGTGTCGACGTCGCCCAGGCTCAGGCTGATCACCTTGGCGCCGCGCTGGGCGGCCCAGGCCAGACCCTCGATGATGTCGGAGTCCTCGCAGTTGCCGTCCCCCGTGCAGACCTTGCCGAGCAGGATCTGCGCACCGGGTGCCACGCCCTTGTACCGGCCGCCGGAGGCCGCGCCGGAGCCGGCGACGGTCGAGGCGACGTGGGTTCCGTGGCCCGCGAGGTCGTCGGTGTTCGGCTCGGTGGTGAAGTTCGCCGACTCCGTGACGACGCCCTTGAGGTCGGGGTGGTTGGGGTCGAAGCCCGTGTCCAGCACCGCGACCTTGACGCCCTTGCCCGTGTAGCCCTTCTCCCAGGCGTGCGGGGCTCCGATGTGCGGCACCGTGACGTCGAGCTGGACCTTGGCTCGGCCGTCCAGCCAGATCCGGCTGACGCCGGAACCGAGTGCCGTGACGCCGGCCTGACCGGGGGCGATGCCCTTCCAGAAATCCCCGGCATCCGCCTGGGGTTCGACGACGGACGCGAAGGACGTGCCCGCGATGGCGTCGACCTCGCCGGCCCCGGCCGCCGCGAGCCGGCGCTCGGCCGTGGCCGCGTCGCCCGTGTACTGGACGATCAGCGGCAGGCTCTTCCGCTCCGCGTACTTCCCCTTGACCAGGGCCGAGACGTTGAACAGCGCCCGGTCGAGGCGGTCAGCCGCGAGCAGGGGCAGCGCGTCGACGGGTATGACGGTCCAGTCGTCGCCGTCCTGGCGCTTGACGAACCTGATGTGCTCGCGCCCCTTGGCCGGCTCGACCAGGACGCTCTGCTTGCCCGTGGGGTCCGTGTCCAGCGTGACGCGGTCGCCCGTGATCAGGGTGACCTGCTGCTGCGTCAGGCCGTGTGCTCCGCTCCCCGCGGTTCCCCGTGCGCCCGGGTCGGCCTGCCGTGCGTCCGGGCCGAGGCCCTGGGCGACGCCGGGGGTGGCGGTCAGTCCGGCGAGGAGTGCCACGATCGCGGTGGCCGCCACGTGCCGCGGCCGGGGACGCGGGATCCCCGGCAGCCGCTTTTCGTTCACGTGTTTCATAAGAGAACAGCGTGACGCCAAGGCGTCACCTGGTCAGCACTTTTTGATGTCCGTCATACGACACGTCACTTTTGCGCCACGCCAAGGACACCGCGAAAGCGGTCATAACGTCGCGAAGCGGAAGGCCGGCTCGACGGTTGTCCCCCTGGGCCACCCGCGCACGCGGTGTCGCGATACGGCCTTGTCGGCAGCACACTGGGGGGCGGGCGGCAACCGAGGGGGCAGTCGTGACGAAGCAGACGTCGCAACAGCGCGCACAACTGAGCACGTCCGACCGGGCCGAGGTGCTGCGGCTGCTGGAACACGCCGTCGCCGGTGGGCGGGAGGGCCGCTCGGGCGAGGCGGAGGAGGCGCTGCGGCAGGCACGGGCGGCAGTGGACGAGATCGCGGCCGCGGCGGCCGCCGAGTACGCCGCGTACACCACCGCGGTGGTGGCGGAACGCGAGGGCCGCCGCTCCTCCCTGGCAACCCCGGCGCTGGTCACCGCGGTCGCCGCCGTCGCGGCGTGCGTGGCGGACCTCGGCTGGGGCACCCCGGTCCCCACGGCGCTGGGCGCGGGCGGCGTGGTGGCGCTCGCCGGGGCGGCCGTGACCACCGCCCTGACGACGGGCGGCGGCAGCACCCGGTCGAGGGAGCTGCGGCGAGCCTGGCTGGAGGCCGTGGAACAGCGCGGCGTGCGGCCGTTCCTGGAGCGCCGGCGCGCCGTACCGGCTCCCGCGAGGGCTCCTGTGAAGGCGCCGGCGAAGCGCCGCGCCGACCGCAGCGCCGCGGCCCGGGGGCGCAGCGTCCTGGAGCAGTCCTTCGCCCAGTTGCCCTCCACCCAGGGACCGTTCACCGGCCACCGGGACCCGCTGCGGCAGATCGCCCAGTGGGTGCGGCAGGCGCGGGTCTCCCCCGGCTCCGAGCCCGTCGTGGTCGTCCTGCACGGCCAGGCCGGTTCGGGCCGCACCACGCTCGCGGTGCGCGCCGCGCAGCAGCTGCGGGACCAGTTCCGCGGCGCCTGCGTCGTCGACCTGCGCGGCGCCGCCCCCGGCGAACGCCCGCTGCCCGTACGGGACGCGCTGCTGCACCTGCTCAACCGGCTCGGCGCGCCCCGCGAACACCTGCTGTTCCGTGAGCGCACCTCCCGGGAGCAGCACCTGCGGCGCCTGGCCGAGCAGTACCAGAAGCACCTCACCGGCGTGCCCGTCGTCATCGTCCTCGACGACGCCGCCGGGCCCGAGCAGGTGCGCGCCCTGATCCCGGAACGCTCCGACAGCCTCGTCCTGGTCACGGCGGCGCAGCCGCTCACCCTCGACGTACCGGCCCGCGTGTACGCCCTGCCGGTCGAACCGCTCGGGGCGGAGGCCTCGCGGGAGCTGCTGGCCGGACTCGCGCCCGGGGCGGTCACGGCCGGGGACGACGCCGACTCCATACGGCGGCTGTGCGGCGGGCTGCCGCTCGCGCTGCGCATCGCGGGCAGCGCCCTGCCCGAGCGGGGCGCGGAGCGGCTGGCGGCCGATCTGGCGGCGTACGGCCCCGTGGGCCCCGTCGACCGGGCACTGGCGCTGCGCTACCACGACCAGCCCGAGCCGGCCCGCCGGCTGCTGCGCCGGCTGGCGCTCGCCGGGCGGACCAGCCTCGGCGCGGCGGCCGCCGCGGCCCTGCTGGGGACAGAGGAGCAGGAGGCGGCCCGGCGGCTGGCCGAACTGGCCTCGGCCGGCCTCGTCGAGCACGTGCGCGGCAGCCGCTACCGGCTGCACGACCTCGTACGGCGCTTCGCCCACGCACGCCTGCTGGACGAGGAGGACCCGGCCGAGCGGGCGGCCGCCCAGGAACGGCTGATCCGCAGCTACGCCGAACTCGCGGACGCGGTCATCCGGCTCGTCGACGGCCGCACCTCGACCCGCGCCGACCGCTTCGGGCCGCAGGGTTTCCCGTCACTGGACCAGGCGCTGCGCTGGCTGGACGAGGAGTCGAGCTTCATCACCTCGGCACTGCGGCACTGCGAGGGCGTCGACCAGCGGGTGGTGCAGCACCTGCTCGGCGCGCTGTGCGACTACTGCCTGCTCCGCGGCGACCTGTACCGGCTCGGCGAGATCAGCGAGCTGGCCCAGGCGCACCGGCGGGAGGCGGACCAGTCGATGCTGGTCCGCTCGGTCCAGTGGCGCACCGGCATCGCCGCGCGGCAGCTCGGCGAGCTCGACAAGGCCCGCTCCACCCTCTCGTCGGTGGTCGACCTGTACTTCGAGGCCCACCACCCGGCGGGCGCCGCCCGGGCCCTGTGCAGCCTGGGCATCACCCTGCACCAGCAGGGCGGCCTGCGGGAGGCGGAGGCCAAGCTGCGGGAGGCCCTGGAGCTGCAGGCCGGGGACGAGCTGCGCGCCGACCGGGCCTGGACGCAGCACGCGCTGGCGGCGGTGCTGCGCGACGCCGGCCGGCCGGCGGAGGCACACGAGCTGCTGACCGGGTCCCTGGCCCTGCACCGGGAGAGCGAGAGCGTGCACGGCGAGGCCTGGGCGCACCTGCAGCTGGGCCAGCTGCTGCTGCGGCTCGGCGACGCGGAGGGCGGCGAACGGGAGCTGCGGGCCGCGGGGGACTGCTACGCGGCGACCCGCGACCCCCGCGGCGAGGCCTGGACCACCACCCAGCTCGGCCGGGCCCGCCTGCTGGGCGGGGACGCCGACGCCGCCTTGCACCTGATGCGCGAGGCGCTGGCCCGCCACCGCGCGAACGAGGACGCCCGCGGCGAGGCGTGGTCGCTGTACCACCTCGGCCAGGCCCTGGAGGAGGGCGGCGACCTGGACGGCGCGCTGCGGGCCCTGGAGCGCGCCCGCACCATGTTCAGCCGGATGCGGGACGTCTACGGACTGGCCTGCGCCCGCCACCACTCGGCCCGCGTCTCCCGCGACCAGCGGGCGGCGCGCACCGGCAACCTGCGCAACAGCGGCTTCGCCCGCCAGCTCCTGCAGGACGCCCGCGCGGACTTCCACCGCGTCGGGGCGCCGCACGGCGAGGGCTGGTCCTGCGTGGAGCTCGCCGTCATCGACGCCGGCAACGACCGGGTCCCGGCCGCGCTGGAGCTCCTCCGGGAGGCGGAGCGGCTCTTCGCCATCGTGGGCGACCGGCGCGGCCTGGCGTGGGCGGGGTTCCTGCGGTCCACGCTGGAGCCGCTGCTCAGCCGCGAGGGCGCCGCCGAGGCCCGTGCGCTGCTGGACCGGCTGACGGACGACGCGCACACGGGCCGCGACCCCGTGCTGCACGAGTACGCGGAGGCCTACGCCCTGCTCCTGGAGCGCGGCGTGGAGCCGGGCACCCCGTGGGAGGCCTGGCGGCTGGGCATGGTGCCGTCGCGCGGGGCGCGCGAGGTGCTGGACGTGCCGGTGGGGGGTTGAGGGCGCCGGGGGCGGGGCCTCCGGGGCCGGACATCGTGGACTGGCGTGTCCGCGTGTGTGCGGGCGGTACCGCCCGGCGCGTGATGTGGTGCGGACGGCCGACGGCGTGTCCACGTGTGTGCGGGCGGTACGCGTGGTGCCCCGGATGCCGCCCGCAGATGTGACGCACCGTCCGGAACATCCGCCCTCCCCGCCCTTCGGCCGGGGGGTGGGTGTTCTGGACGCTGACATGTGTGTGGTGCAGCAGGGACGGCACGAGAAACACCGCCCGCCCTGCACATGGACGTGCGGTCCGGAATGCCCACCCGCGCACCGCGCGCACCCCCGCGGGCACGCCGCATGGCGCGGCCACGGAAATGCCGTGGTCGCGGAGCGGGTCGCAGGTCCGGCCGGCGGCCGCACCTCCCCTCGCGCCCGGAGGGGGCCGCCGGGTGGCGCCTCAGCCCGTGCGGCCGGGGCCCTCGGCGGCGGCCGCCGCGGAGGGCCGCTCCGCCGGCTGCTCCTCGAAGTCGATCTTCTGGAACTGGCGGTTCATGTTCTTCATCAGCCACCACAGGGACAGGCCGATGAGGGCGAAGATGACGAAGCCGAGAAGGCCGGGCGTCACCTTGTCCTGGTCGAGGTCCTGGACGGCGAGGGGTACGAGCTGGGCTGCGGCCGTGCCGAGTGTCGCGTTCACGCGCTCAATTCTCCCGGATGCCCGCGAAGAGGTCGTCCTCGGGGAGGGAGGTGTCCACCCGGGACTTCGCGAGCTCGTAGTCCTCGGTGGGCCAGACCTCCTTCTGGAGCTCCATCGGGACGTGGAACCAGGAGCCGTCGGGGTCGATCTGGGTGGCGTGCGCGAGCAGCGCCTTGTCCCGGATCTCGAAGAAGTCCGCGCACGGCACGCGCGTGGTGATGTTGCGCTCCGGCCGGTCGGCGGTCTGCCAGCGCTCCAGCCACTCGCCGTACGGGGATTCCAGCCCCCGGGCGAGCAGCGCCTCGTGCAGGGCGACGGTGCGCTGCCGGTTGAAGCCCTGGTTGTAGTAGAGCTTCAGCGGCGTCCACGGCTCGCCGGCCTCGGGGTAGCGCTCGGGGTCGCCGGCGGCGTCGAAGGCGATCATCGAGATCTTGTGGGTCATGATGTGGTCGGGGTGCGGGTAGCCGCCGTTCTCGTCGTACGTGGTGATCACGTGCGGGCGGAACTCGCGGATCAGCTTCACCAGGGTCCCCGCGGCCTCGTCCACGTCCTGCAGGGCGAAGCAGCCCTCGGGCAGCGGGGGCAGCGGGTCGCCCTCGGGGAGTCCGGAGTCGACGTAGCCGAGCCAGGACTGCTGGACGCCGAGGATCTCGCGCGCCTCGTCCATCTCCTTGGCGCGGACCTCGTGGATGTGCTCCTCGATGTACGGGTCGCCCTGCAGTTTGGGGTTGAGCACGGAGCCGCGCTCGCCACCGGTGCAGGTCGCGACCAGGACGTCGACGCCCTCGGAGACGTAGCGGGCCATGGCGGCGGCGCCCTTGCTGGACTCGTCGTCGGGGTGTGCGTGCACGGCCATCAGCCGCAGCTGCTCGGTCAAGGTCGGATCCTCAGTCATGGGTCATGGGTAGCGGCTTCTATAGTGACCGAAGCGAGGGGCTGTTTGATTCCAAGGCGGGATTCCCCGGGCCCCGGGAGGACTGATGATGAGCGCGGTGCGCGACGGGCTGCCCGAGGGACGGTACGGGCGCGGTGCCGACGCCGACGCGCGCACGGACCGCAGGCTGCGGCTGGTCGGCGCGGTGCTCGGTGTCGTCCTGCTGCTGTTCGTCGGCTGGATCGGCTGGGACAAACTCGCCGGCACCGAGGTCAGCGCCGAGGTGATCAAGTTCCAGGTCGTCTCCGACCAGGAGGTCCAGGTCCACCTCGAGGTCCGCAAGGACGCCGGGGTCACCGCGGTGTGCACCCTGCGCTCGCTCGCCGAGGACCACGGCGAGGTCGGCCGCAAGGACGTGCGTCTGGCCCAGGACAGCAGTCGCGTGGACACCGTCGTCGCCATTCGCACCACCGGTCGCGGGACTTCCGCGGAACTGGTCGGCTGCGTGCCCGCCGCCTGATCCGACCTGCCCGGCCGTTCCCCTCTTGACCTGGGCCGATGGCGTCCCGATGATTTTCCTCTCGCCGATTGTCGGGGGGAATTGTTACGCTCGTGGTTTCGCCCTCCCGCGAAGACGCATCTTTCTGGGTAGGGCGTTCATTTGTAAGCAAGCGAGTTCGAGTACGACGAGGAGCACCTGTGACCCAGACCAGCGAGAACGTCACCTGGCTGACCCAGGAGGCGTACGACCAGCTCAAGGCCGAGCTGGAGCACCTGTCGGGTCCCGCACGCGCCGAGATCGTCGCCAAGATCGAGGAAGCCCGTCAGGAAGGCGATCTCAAGGAGAACGCCGGCTACCACGCGGCGCGCGAGGACCAGGGCAAGCTGGAGCTCCGGATCCGCCAGCTGACGCAGCTCCTGCAGCACGCCAAGGTGGGCGAGGCCCCGGCCGACAACGGCGTGGTGGCGCCCGGCATGGTCGTGACGATCGCCTTCGACGGCGACCCGGACGACACCCTGACGTTCCTGCTCGGCTCGCGTGAGTACGTCTCCTCCGATCTGGAGACCTACTCCCCGCAGTCCCCGCTCGGCTCGGGTGTGAACGGCAAGAAGGTCGGCGAGGACGCGACGTACGAGCTCCCGAACGGCAAGAAGGCGTCGGTGAGGATCCTCGACGCCAAGCCGCACAGCGGCTGACGCCACCCCAGGACGCGGACGAGCCCCCGGCCTTCCCGGCCGGGGGCTCGTCGCGTTCGTCGGGTTCGTCGCGCGGTCACGCAGGTCGCATGCTCACGCGGTCGCCGACCGGTACTTGCGCACCGCGAGGGTGCGGAAGACCAGGATGATGACGATCGACCACAGCACCGAGGCCAGCACCGGGTGCTGCATCGGCCAGACGTCCGGGGTCTGGTAGCCGGCCGGGAGGTTGCCGAACAGCTCCCGGCAGGCCAGCACGGTGGCGCTGAACGGGTTCCACTCGGCGATGTGCCGCAGCCAGGGAGTCATCAGGTTGGAGTCCACGAAGGCGTTCGAGATGAACGTCAGCGGGAACAGCCAGATCAGACCGCCGGAGGTGGCCGCCTCCGGGGTGCGGACCGACAGGCCGATGAGGGCGCCGATCCAGGAGAAGGCGTAGCCGAGCAGGAGCAGCAGGGCGAAGGCGGCGAGCGCCTTGGGCAGGCCCTCGTGGACGCGCCAGCCGACGAGCACGGCGACGATCGCCAGCACCACGACGGTGAGGGCCGTCTGCACCAGGTCGGCCAGGGTGCGGCCGGTGAGCACCGCGCCACGGGCCATCGGCAGCGAGCGGAAGCGGTCGATGAGGCCCTTGTGCATGTCGTCGGCGATGCCCGCGCCGGCGCCCGCGGTGGCGAACGTCACGGTCTGGGCGAAGATGCCCGCCATCAGGAACTCGCGGTAGAGCCCGGGGTCGGTGGAGCCGCCGACGTTCATGGAGCCGCCGAAGACGTAGCTGAACAGCACCACGAACATGATGGGCTGCACGAGGCCGAAGATCACGACCTCGGGGATGCGCAGCATGCGGATCAGATTGCGCCGGGCCACCACGAGCGAGTCGCGGACGGACTGCACGAGCGGGTTCGTGGTGCGCGGCGCGCTGGTGGAGACCGCGTCGGTCACCGTGGTCACTGGGACTCCTCTTCCTTCTCCTCGGCGGCGTGGCCGGTGAGGGACATGAACACATCGTCGAGCGTGGGCCGGCGCAGACCGATGTCGTCGATCTCGATGCCGCGGGTGTCGAGCTCGCGGATGACCTCGGCGAGCAGCTTCGCGCCGCCGGTGACCGGTACGGTGATCCGCCGGGTGTGGTCGTCGATGGCGGGCTCGCCCTTGCCGAAGCCGTTCAGCACCTCGGTGGCGGTCACCAGGTGCTCGCGGTCGTGGACGACGACCTCGACGCGCTCGCCGCCGGTGCGCGCCTTGAGCTCGTCCGAGGTGCCGCGGGCGATGACCTTGCCGTGGTCGATCACGCAGATGTCGTGGGCGAGGTGGTCGGCCTCCTCCAGATACTGCGTGGTGAGCAGCAGTGTGGTGCCGCCGGCGACCAGGTCCTGGATGACCTCCCACAGCGCGAGGCGGTTGCGGGGGTCGAGGCCGGTGGTCGGCTCGTCCATGAACATCACCGGCGGCCTGACGACCAGCGCGGCCGCCAGGTCGAGCCGGCGCCGCATGCCGCCGGAGTAGGTCTTGGCCGTGCGGTCGGCGGCCTCGGCGAGGTTGAAGCGCTCGAGCAGCTCCGTCGCGCGGGCCTTCGCGTCCCGGGCGGTCATCTGGTAGAGCTGGCCGACCATCTGCAGGTTCTCGCGGCCGGTGAGGTACTCGTCGACCGCGGCGAACTGACCGGACAGGCCGATCTTCCGGCGCACCTCGTTGGGGTTCTTCAGTACGTCCACGCCGGCCACGACGGCGCTGCCGCTGTCGGGCCGCAGCAGGGTGGTCAGAACGCGCACGGCGGTCGTCTTCCCGGCACCGTTGGGGCCGAGGAGGCCCAGGACGGTCCCTTCAGGGACGTCCAGGTCCACTCCGTCCAGTGCCCGTACGTCACCGAAGGTCTTCACCAGACCTTCGGCATGGATGGCGCCTGGCATGCGATGTCTCCGATTCGGGGCTTGGGGTGCATGGGGACTGTCGGGCGCGCGGCAGCGCACACCGATGCATCGCGAGCATCCCAGACGCGATATATCGCGTCAAGCGGATTTCTTCGAGCTCCGCCTCAGCGCCATCCCGCGTCCACGACACCCGACACCACCATGCCGCACCCCACTGACATTCCGGCCCGACAGCCTCAGAGCAGCACGTATCCCGCCGTCCGCAGCGCCTCCGCCACGGCCGCCCGGTGCTCGGGGCCGCGGGTCTCCAGTTGCAGCTCGACCTCCACCTCGGTCAGTCCCAGCCGCGGCTCGGTGCGCACGTGCCCGATGTCCAGCACGTTCGCGTCCGTCGCGGAAAGGATCCCCAGCAGCGCCGCCAGCGCCCCCGGCCGGTCCGTGAGCCGCAGGCGGAACGACATGTAGCGCCCGGCGGCCGCCATGCCGTGCCGCAGGACGCGCTCCATCAGCAGCGGGTCGACGTTGCCGCCGGACAGGACGGCGACCACCGGCCCGTCGAAGGCGTCCGGCCGCGCCAGCAGGGCCGCCACCGGACTCGCCCCGGCCGGCTCGACCACCAGCTTCGCGCGCTCCAGGCACAGCAGCAGCGCGCTGGACAGCTCGTCCTCGGTGACCGTGCGCACCTCGTCCACCAGGTCCCGCACGATCGCGAACGGCACCTCGCCCGGGCAGCCCACCTTGATCCCGTCCGCCATGGTGGCGACCGAGTCCAGCGCCACCGGACGCCCCACGGCCAGCGACGGCGGGTACGCGGCCGCGCCCGCCGCCTGCACCCCGACGACCCGCACGTCCGGACGCACCGACTTCACCGCCAGCGCCACACCGGCCGCGAGCCCTCCCCCGCCCATCCCCACGACGACCGTGCGCACCTCCGGGCACTGGTCCAGGATCTCCAGGCCCACCGTGCCCTGCCCGGCGACGATGTCAGGATGGTCGAAGGGGTGGATGAAGACCGCGCCCGTCTCCTCGGCGTACTCCTGGGCGGCGCGCAGCGTCTCGTCCACCACGTGCCCGTGCAACCGCACCACGGCCCCGTAGTCACGGGTCGCCGCGACCTTCGGCAGCGGGGCGCCGGACGGCATGAAGACGGTGGAGCGCACCCCGAGCAGCGACGCGGCCAGCGCCACGCCCTGCGCGTGGTTGCCGGCGCTCGCCGCGACCACGCCCGCCGCACGCTCCTCCGGCCGCAGCCCGGCGATCCGCACATACGCGCCGCGCACCTTGAACGAGCCGGTACGCTGCAGGTTCTCGCACTTCAGATGCACCGGGGCGGCCACCAGACGCGACAGGTACCGGCTGCCCTCCATGGGTGTCACGCGCGCCACACCGGACAGCATCTTGTGCGCGCCGCGCACATCGTCGATGGTGACAGGGGACGGCCGCGCGGCCGCCACCGTGCGGGTCGTGCGCCGGGCGTGATGTGCGGGACTTTCCATGCTCCCAGTCTCGCAGCAGCGCCCACCGGCCGGACGAGGCGAGCGAGCAGTTTTGCCCGGCGGGGTCCCGAGATGACGCTCTCCGCGTACTCTTCTCCCAACCTTCGCAGGACCGACAGAACGCGAGCTTCCGGCCATGCCCATTCCTCCCCCGGAGACCACGACCGACCTCCTGGAGCGCCTGCAGCACGAAGTGGCGCTCTTCGCCCGCCGAGCGGAACAGACGCGCCTCGGCGGCGTCGGCAAGGCCCGCAACTCCATGGACCGGGCCGCTTACCTGCTGCTCCACCGTCTGGACAACGAGGGCCCGATGGGCGTGAAGGCGCTCGCGGAGGGCATGGGGATCGACTCCTCCACCGTCACCCGGCAGGTCGCCCCGCTCGTGGACAGCGGCCTGGTCAAGCGCACTTCGCACCCCGAGGACGGGCGCGCGGTCGTGCTCGCGCTCTCCCCCCGCGGCCGTTCGCGCCTGGAAGAGGTCCGCGCGTCGCGGCAGCGGCTCATGGAGGTCGTCACAGCGGACTGGACCCAGCAGGAGCGCGAGTTGTTCACCGACCTCCTCGGCCGGTTCAACTCCTCACTGGTGCGGTACCACGCGTCCGTCTCGCAGGGAGACGAGCAGAACTCTTGACCTGAGGTCGCATCTGTCGTCCCCTGGCGCTGTGGGAGAGCGCCGGGAGGCAGCGGAGCGCCTGCGCGAGGCCGAGTTCGGGGCCTTCGTGGCGGGCGCGGCGGGGCGGTTGCTGCACATCGCCGTCCTGCTCACGGGGGACCGCACGGAGGCGGCCGAGCTGGTGTGCGCCGCGCTGCCGCGTACCTACGCGGACTGGTTCCGGATACGCGGCGAGGACCCCTATGTCTTCACCCGCGCCGAGCTCGTCCGCCGCTTCGCCCACCGGCCCTGGTGGCGGCGCCCCCGCGGCGGCGTGCTCGCCGGCCTCGACGCGCGGGAACGGCTGGTGATCGTGCTGCGGCTGTACGAGGGCCTCGCCGCGGAGCAGGCCGCCGCGGAGCTCGGCCTGCCGCCGGAGCGGGTGCGGGCGACGGCCCTGCGGGCCACCGCGACCCTGCACCGGCAGGCGGCCCACGGCGACGCGGCCCCCCGGGTGCGGGAGGCGGCGCCGTGAGCGCCTACGGGTACGGGGGGTTCAGGGGTTCCAGGGAGGACCAGGTCCGCCGGCTGCTCGACGGGCCGCACCCCGTCGTCCCCGCGGACCTCGCCCCGCGCGCCGCCGAACGAGGCCGCCGCGCCCTGGCCCGGCGCCGCGTGCTGCGCGCCGTGCTGTGGACGCTCCTCGTGGTGGGGGTTCTCGTCGCAGCCGTTCTGGCGGCAGTGTGGTGGCCGGAGCCGCGGGAGACGATCCCGGCCTACTGGTGAGCCCTGCGGAGGCCCCGCCCCCGGCCCCCCAAAAACCTGCTCGGCCCGCACCGAACGCGCCGGATGGGGGTCCCCCGGCCGAAGGCTGGGGAGGGAGGGAGGAAACCCACCCCCGCCACCACACACGCCCCACGCAAGCGGGGGCTACGCCCCCAGCGCCTGGCGCAGGTCCTCCAGCAGGTCGTCCACGGACTCGATCCCCACCGACAGCCGCACCAGATCCGCCGGCACCTCCAGCGCGGAGCCCGCCGCGGAGGCGTGCGTCATGCGGCCCGGATGCTCGATGAGGGACTCGACGCCGCCGAGGGACTCGCCCAGCGTGAACAGCCGCGCCCGGTTGCAGACCGCGACGGCCGCCTCCTCGCCGCCCGCGACGCGGAAGGACACCATGCCGCCGAACTGCTTCATCTGCTTGGCCGCGACGTCGTGGCCCGCGTGCTCGGGCAGCCCCGGGTAGAAGACCTGGGTGACCTTCGGGTGCAGCGACAGCAGCTCCGCGACCCTGGCCGCGTTCTCGCTGTGCCGGTCCATGCGGACGGCGAGGGTCTTGATGCCCCGCATCACCAGCCACGCGTCGAAGGGCCCGGCGACCGCGCCCATCGCGTTCTGGTGGTACGCGAGTTCCTCGCCGAGCCCCGCGTCGGCCGCGACCAGCGCGCCGCCGACCACGTCCGAGTGCCCGCCCATGTACTTGGTGGTGGAGTGCACGACGACGTCCGCGCCCAGGGCCAGCGGCTGCTGCAGGTAGGGGCTGGCGAAGGTGTTGTCGACGACGAGGCGGGCGTCCGCGCCGCGTGCGATGTCCGCGAGGGCCGCGATGTCGGTGATGCCGAGCAGCGGGTTGCTGGGCGTCTCGACCCAGATCAGCCGGGTCTCCGGGCGCAGCGCGGCCCGGACCGCCGCCGGGTCGGAGGTGTCGGCGACCGACCACCGCACGCCCCAGCGCTCGACGACCTTCGCGAAGAGCCGGAAGGTGCCGCCGTACGCGTCGTTGGGGATGACCACGTGGTCGCCGGGCCCCAGTACCGTGCGCAGCAGGCAGTCCTCGGCGGCCAGGCCGGACGCGAACGCCAGACCGCGGCGGCCGCCCTCGAGCGCCGCGAGGTTCTCCTCCAGGGCGGTGCGGGTGGGGTTCGCGGAACGGCTGTACTCGTAGCCGCCGCGCAGGCCGCCGACCCCGTCCTGCTTGTACGTGGAGACCTGGTAGATCGGCGTGACCACGGCGCCGGTCCGGGCGTCGGCCGGCTGGCCCGCGTGGATCGCGAGGGTCTCGAAGTTCTGGTGCTGCTGCTCGCTCATACCGCCGAGCGTAGTGCGGCAAGCACCTCCCGGTGGGCCGGGACGTGCCGGGCGGCCCCGCGTAGGCTTGCTCACCATGGAAGTCCTGTGGGTGCTGTACGGCGTTCTGCTGATCTCCGCGATCGTGCTGGTGCCCCGCTTGCTGCGCCGCCGCGGCGTGCGGGCCGTCACCGCGCTCGATCCCGCCCGCTACGGCTTCGTGCCCCGGGAGGAGATCGACATCCGGCTTCCCGGGCCGGACGACGAGCTGACCCATGCGCTGGCGGTGACCCAGCGCACCCAGGACTGGCGTGCGGTCGCCGCCCTCCTCAAGGGCACCCCGGCGGCGGGCGAGCTGCGCTGGCAGCGGGTGCAGACCCTGGCGGGCGCCGCGGCGGTCGAACTGGCGCAGTCCCCCGGCGCGGGCGCGGCGTGGCTGCGCACCTGGCGGGTCGAGGATGCCAAGGACGCCGGCGGGGCGGCCGTGCACGCGGCGTTCCTGGTGCAGCGGGCGCGGCGCGAGCCGGCCGGCTCCCCGGACGTGCCGATGATCCTCGAGGAGGCGCGCACGGTCGCCGACGAGGCCGCCCTGCTCGCCCCGGGCGACCCTGTGCCGTACATCGTCGCGCTCGCCGCCGACGCGGACTTCACCGCCGCCTGGGAGAAGGTCGTCGCCCGGGCCCCGCACCACATGGGCGCCCATCTGACCGCCCTCGCCCGCCTCCCCGAGGACGCCGCGCGCGACTTCGCCGAGCGGGCCGCCTCCTCCGCGCCCGAGGGCAGCCTGCTGCCGGCGCTGCCGCTCTTCGAGGTCTTCGCGCACCTGCCGGACGTCATCCTCGTGCGCGGCTTCTACGAGAGCGAGGTCGTCTCGCGCGCGATCGGCGGCGCTCTCTACGCGACCGAGCACGCCTCCCCCTCCGACGCGGTGCTGCCCGTGGTGCGGCACCTGCTGGCGGCCTTCCTGCTGCGCGCGGAGCGCTTCGCGGAGGCCGTCGAGCAGTTCCGCGCCGTCGACGGCTACGCGGGCGCGGCTCCCTGGTCGTACGAGCCCGACCCGGCCGCCGCCTACACCGCCCACCGAGCGCTGGCCCTCGCCGGACAGGAGCGGCACTCCGAGCACGGCCGCGCCCGGTGACACCGGCTGGCCCCTGCGGCTCTGCGCGTGGACGGCTACGCGGGCGCCGGCACCGGGGCCGTCACGCGGCCGGTGCCGGGCCGCTGCTCGCGCGCACCTTGAGTTCGGGGCCGAGCAGGCGGACCTCCTCCGTCGCGCTGCCGGCCAGCTTGGCGATGACGAGCTCGACCGCGTGCCGGCCCATCTGCTGCGCGGGGATGGCGACCGAGGTCAGCTGCGGGGCGGCCTGGGTGGCCACCTGGTCGGGGCAGACGGCGACGACGGAGACGTCCTCGGGCACGGCGCGGCCCTGCTGGCGCAGGAGCGCGAGGAGGGGGGCGATGGCGGACTCGTTCTGGACGACGAGTGCGGTGGTGTCCGGCCGCTCCTCGAAGATGCGGGAGAGCGTGCCGGCGGTGGACTCGTAACTGCCCTCGCAGGGGCGGTGGATGAGCCGGATCCCGCGCTCGGCGGCGCGGGCGCGCAGGCCCTGGAGGGTACGCTCGGCGAAGCCGGTGTGGCGCTGGTAGACCGCGGCGGCCTCGCCGACGACGGCGACAAAGCGGTGGCCGAGGTCGGCCAGGTGGTCAGCGCACAGCGCGCCGGTGGCGACGAAGTCGAGGTCCACGCAGGTGAGTCCGGTGGTGTCGGCGGGCAGCCCGACGAGCACGGCGGGCCGGTCCCCGGCGCGCAGCAGCGGGATGCGCTCGTCCTCCAGCTCGACGTCCATGACGATCATGGCGTCGGCGAGTCCGCTGGCCGCCACGCGGCGGACCGCGGTGGGCCCTTCCTCGCCGGTGAGCAGGAGTACGTCGTGGCCGTGGCGGCGGGCCGTCGTGGCGACCGCCATCGCGATCTCCATCATCACGGGGACGTACATGTCCGTACGGAGCGGCACCATGAGGGCGATGATGTTCGAGCGGCTGCTGGCGAGAGCTCGCGCTCCGGCGTGCGGGTGGTAGCCGAGTTCCTTGATGCTCCGTTCGACCCGCCGGCGCGTCTCCTCCGAGATCGAGCGTTTGCCGCTCAGCACGTACGAGACGGTACTGGCGGAGACCCCCGCGTGGCGGGCTACCTCGGCGAGTGTGACCATCCGGATCTCCGTCATTCCGCAGAGTGTCGAAGCGCTTCGACACAAGGCTAACGGAGATCGTCAAGGTCTGTCCAGGACATATGTCGAAGCGCTTCGACAGGAGCGCCCTCGATCGCCGCACCCCTCACACGCTACACACCTCGCGAAGCGGCCCGTACGGGGACGGCAGCGGTCCCGCCCGCGTCTGGCGGAGTTCCGGGATGAACAGGCCGAGGCATGCGGGACCTTCACCGGGGAGCCGACGAGGCCCGGCCGGCACGGGCCCGCGTCCGATCGCCCGGCCGGCCGCGCCTCGACTCTCGCGTTCCCATCCGTCGGCGGACGGCCGCCCCTTCGCCCCTGCGCGCCCGGTGTCCGCTCCCACTCGAGCGCGGTCGACGGCGCTCGGGGCCGCCCCGGCGCAGGGCCCGTCGGGCGTCACGGGCAAAGGGCAAGCGCCCTGGCGCCGCGCGGATCACGAGCGTCCCCACCGGTGACGGCTCCACCGCCGGCCCCGAGGCCGGGCCGCCGGCCCGGAACGAAATCCTCCGTTTCGGGCCGGTAGCCCGCTTTTGTACGCGTCGCGTCACAATCCCCGCCCCACCGCTCAGATGTTCGCCGAACGACTGCCAGGATGTGCCGGATCCCATTCCACCAACCCATGGAGTTGCGTTGAGACTCGGCATCACGAGGGCTCACCGGCTCGGAGCCGCGGTCCTGGCCTCCGGCGCCCTCGTCGTCGCGGCACCGCTGGCCGCTCCCGCGTACGCGGCGCCCGCGCCGCCGACGGTGACCGCCAAGGGCGCCTACCTGCTGGACAACACGGCCAACAAGAAGCTGTGGAGCAAGGGCGCGGACACCCGGCGGCAGATGGCCAGCACCACCAAGGTGATGACGGCCGTCACGGTCCTCGGCACGGCGAAACTCGACCTGAACAAGAAGGTCACCATCAAGAAGGACTACCGGTCCTACGTGACCCGCAACGGCGCCAGCACCGCCGACCTGAAGACCGGGGACAAGGTCACCGTCAAGCAGCTGCTCTACGCGATGATGCTGCCCTCCGGCTGCGACGCGGCGATGGCGCTGGCCGACACCTACGGCACCGGCACGACCGTCTCGGCGCGCACCAAGTCGTTCATCGCGAAGATGAACAGCAACGCCGTCAAACTGGGCCTGAAGAACACCAGGTACGACTCCTTCGACGGCATATCGGCGGCCGGCAAGAACTACACCACGCCCCGCGACGCCGCCGTCCTGGCCCGCAAGGCGATGAGCTACAGCACCTTCCGCGGGATCGTGAAGTCCCAGAAGACGGTGCAGAAGGCCACCAACGGCCGCACATACACCTGGTACAACACCAACAAGCTGCTGGGCTCCTACAGCGGCGCCGTCGGCGTCAAGACCGGCACCGGCACCTCCGCGGGCCCGTGCCTGATCTTCGCCGCCACCCGCAACGGCCGCACGATCATCGGCGTCGTCCTCCACAGCAGCTCGGGCAACGCGCGTTTCACGGACGCGACGAAGATGCTCAACTACGCTTTCAAGACCAGCAGTTCCTCAGCCGCGGGCACCCTGAAGCTGCGCAAGCTCCCGGCCGGCGCGCAGAGCGACTGACCGGCCCCTTTGCCCGGAAGGTCCCCGGTGTCCCCAGGCAGGCCCGGGGGCCTTCCGCCTTCCCGGCGCGATGCGCCGGCGGCCGCCTCAGGCCGCGGGGGTCCGCTCGGTGACGGTGACGCGGCCCTGCCTGATGGTGGCGACCCGGGTGGCGCGCCGGGCGACGGCGGAGTCGTGGGTGACCATCACGAAGGTCAGTTTGTGCTCCTTCCATAGCCCTTCCAGCAGGACGAGGATCTCGTCGCGGGTGCCCTCGTCCAGGGCGCCGGTGGGCTCGTCCGCGAGCAGCACCTTGGGGCGCTTGACCAGGGCCCGGGCGATCGCCACGCGCTGCTGCTGACCGCCCGACAACTCGCCCGGCAGATGGTGCAGCCGGTCGCCGAGGCCGACGGAGGCGAGGGCCTCGGCGGCGCGGGTACGGCGTTCCGAGCTCCTGACGCCCAGCGGGACGAGGGCGGTCTCGACGTTCTCCTGCGCGGTCAGGGTCGGGATCAGGTTGAAGCTCTGGAAGATGATGCCGATGTTCTGCGACCTGACGCGGGTCAGCCGGGCCTCGCTCAGCCGGGACAGGTCGACGCCGTCCAGCTCCACCGAGCCCTCGGTCGGGCGGTCGAGGCCCCCGAGCATCTGCAGCAGCGTCGACTTGCCGCCGCCGGTCGGGCCCTGGACGACGAGCTGGTCGCCGTCCTCGATCACGAGGTCGACGCCGCGCAGCGCGTCCACGGCCTCCTTGCCGCGTGAGTAGCGCTTGGTGACGCCGCTGAGCTGGTACATCAGGGGACTCCTGAAGTCGTGAGGGGAGGGGCGGGGGCCGCGCACGCCAGGGGGAAGGAGCGGAACGCGGCCCCCGGTCCGGGGGGCGGATACGGCGGCGGGTGCGGGCTACGCGACGCGGCGCAGGGCGTCCGCCGGGCGCAGCCGCGAGGCCCGCCAGCCGCCGAAGGTCCCGGCGACCAGTCCGCCCGCCACCGCCAAGGCCACGGCCAGGACGATGGTGTTGACGCTGACCGGTGCGTGCAGGGCGATCTCCACGGCGTCACCGGCCGCACGCCGGGCGGGGCCCGCGAAGCCGGCGGGGCCGCCGGGACCGCCGAATCCGCCGCCGGGACCACCGAACCGGCCGCCGCCGCCACCGCCGACGGTGGCGTCCAGCGTGGGGCCGATCGCCGTGATGAGGTAGGCGCAGCCGAGGCCCAGGGCGATGCCGAGGACGCCGCCCATGAGGCCGTTGACGATCGCCTCGCCCATGACCTGGCGGGTGACCCTCCCGCTCTTCCAGCCCAGGGCCTTGAGCGTGCCGAACTCGCGCACCCGGCGGGAGACCGCGGCGGAGGTCAGCAGTCCCGCGACGAGGAAGGCGGCGATCAGGACGGCGACGGAGAGCCATCTGCCGACGCTGGTCGCCAGCTTGGACGCGGTCGACAGCGAACCGGAGACGGCCTGGGCCAGGTCCGCGGAGGTGGTGACCGTGGTGCCGGAGACATTCTTCTGGATCGCGGACTTGACGGAGGCGATCTTCTGGGAGTCGCTCGCCCGGACGTAGATCGTGGTGACCTTGTCCTTGGCGTCCGCCAGCGTCTGGGCCCGCCCCAGCGGGATGTAGACGTCGGCGGAGGACGAGCCGCTGTCGGCGGTCGCGACGCCGATGATCTCGAACGTGGTGCCGGAGACCGTCAGCGTCTTTCCGACGGAAAGCTTCTTCCGCTTGGCGTACGCGCTGTCGACCACGGCGACCTTGGCGTCGTCCTGCGCTTCGGTGAAGCCCTTCCCCGAGGTGATCTTCGACGAGGTCAGCGGTCCGAGGCCGGGGTGCGCGACGTCCGTGCCGAAGACGGTGAAGCTGTCGATGCCGAAGTCGGCGCCGCCCCCGCGCACCGTGCCCTGCGGCGGGCCGCCGCCCCACCGCCGGTTGCCGCCACCCGGGGCCTGCTGGAACTCACCGCGCTGGAACCGGCCGTCGACCTTGAGAACGACCAGGCTCAGCCCGCCGACCGCGTCCTCGACCCCGTCCTGCCCCGCTACCCGGTCGACGACGGAGGACTCCAGCGACTGGAAGCCCTGCACCATGACCCGGTCGCTGCTCTGCTCCTTCTCGTCGCCGCGCGCGTCGAACCGGAAGCGCGGCCGTGCGTCCGAGGCCGCGTCGGGGTCGGCGGCCTTGGTGACGGTCATGTCGGTGCCCAGGCCGTACAGCGACTGCAGCACCTTGCCCTGGGCCTGCTGCATGCCCGCCGACACCGAGTCGACGGTGATCACCAGGGCGATGCCCAGTGCGAGGCCCGTCGCGATGACGAACGCCGCCTTTCTGCGGCGGCGGAGTTCGCGCCGGAGGTACGTGAAGAACATGCGATTCCTCGCCGGGTCGGGAAACGGGAGGCGGGGGAAGGCCGTTGCCTTTCGCTCCGCTGCCGTGACGGTAGGAACGAGCCGTGATGAGAGGCTGAGCGGCGGATGAGAGCACCATGAGAAACCCCTGCCGGGGGCGAGCCGGCCGCAGCTCCGTGCCCCCGGCCCACCCGGCGGATGCGCGGCGACGGGAGCCGGGGCGCAGGCAGGTCGGTGTCACGCAAGGCCGGGTGTGCCGCCGCCAGTCCGGCACCGCCCACGCCACGGACGAGTCCCGGGCACGCGTGGCCGAAGCACTCGGTGTGTGGGCGGCGAGTGCGTCGCAGTCGTCGAGGCTCCAGGCCTTGCGGGAATGGGGACGTTCGCGCGAGACGCGCACGAGGGGGCCGCGCCGCCACCACCAGGGCCCACACCGTGAACGTGATCCCGCGCGGGCCTGGGCGCGGGCGGTGCCGCACAGGGAGATCGCCCGGATGCGCGCCGACATCGCCAAGAGCGTCGAGGACGACGAGCCGGCCTGCGCGCGGCGAGGGGCACGGACTCACTCCCCCGAGGCGCGCCGCACGGATGGGACGCCGGTCCGCCCCGTCGACCGCCAACGGGTGCGCCGCCGGGGCGGACTCCACCGGATGCCGGGACTCCAGGGGCCGGTGGGCCGGTACGGAGTGGTGGTGGCCAGGGGCCGGTGGGCCGGTACGGAGTGGTGGTGGCCAGGGGCCGGTGGGCCGGTACGGAGTGGTGGTGGCCGGGGGCCGGTCGCGCAGCGGACCCCACAAGGACTTCCCTCAAGGACGGGGACTTCCCCTCCCGTCCCCCTCTGTCACGCGATCGGGTGATATCAGCGAAAGCGGCGGGGACGGGGCGGTATGGTCGCCGCAGACAACACCACACAGACGACGGCCCCGGCAGGGACTGCAATCCCGGCCGGGGCCTGACCAGTTAAGGAAGAACACCCTTCCCCATGGCTGACACCCAGTTTAGTGCCCCCGCACGCCCCCGCGCCGGGACTCCGGCCGCCGGCGTCGTCCACGTGCGCCGCCGCCTCACGGCGAACTTCACCGTCCTGTCCAACCGCCTCGCCCAGCGCCCCGGAAGCGCCGTCACGGTCGGCGTCGGCGTGTATCTGCTCTCCGTCCCGGACGGCGTGCCCGTCAGCATCGACGCACTGCGGGCGCACTTCACCGAGAGCAGGGAACGGCTCGCCCGGGCCCTGAACGAGCTGGAGGCGGAGGGATTCCTGGAGCGCGTCGTCGTACGCGAGGAGAACGGACGGATCCGCACCCGGACGTATGTCCACGACGTCCCCCGCGCGGAAGCGGCGGCGGCGCCTGAGGCCCCCGCGCCCGTATCCGCCCCAGCCTCCGACGCACCTCCCGGAGGCATCGCGCGGAAAGCCGTCCCACAGACCCCTCCGCCCGCCGAGGACGGCCTCGGGGGTCTTGGCGAGGACGGACTCGCGGCGGCGGCCGAGGCCGTCCTCGCCTCCCTCCGCGTACGCGATCCCCGCCTGCTGCTCTCCCGGCACGACATCGCCCGCCTGTCCCCCGGCGTCGCCGCGTGGCTGCGGCTCGGTGCCGAGCCCCAGCGCGTCGCCGAGGCCCTGGCCGCCGATCTGCCCGCCGTCTTGACCCATCGTCCGGCCGGTCTGCTCGCCTACCGCCTGCGCTCGTGGGAGCCGCCCGCAGCCGCCGCGCCGCCCCCGGCGGCCGTCCCCTGGCAGTCCTGCGACTCCTGCGAACGCCCCTTCCGCGGACACGCCCCGGCCACCTGCCGGGAGTGCCTGGCGGAGGCGGCATGACGCCGTCGGAAGGACACGCAACCGGCCGTCGGCTTCGCGGAGCCGGACGTCGACCTCGCTCAGGTCGTCCGCGACGCCATGGGGCTCAAAGCCGTCGCGCTCGTGCATGCGGACCAGATGGGCGGACGAGGGCGGCAGGAAGGGGACGGTGAAGCCGACCGGCGCCGCGTTCCTCCGGGCGGCGGCCTCCCCTCCGCGGGACACTTTCGTCCAGGACATCCGGATCCACTGGACGGTGATGTCCACAGCCTCAGCCTTCCCCGCCGTTTCGTCGCAGATCGCACGTCACGCGCGCGGCGCCGCCTTAAATCCGCGCCCCGCGACCGGCCGGCACGGCGGACCGGGCGCATCACCGGACCTCCCCCCGCCGAAGACCATCGGCGGCCTGCTCACGCCGGTGTCAGCCGCTTTGCCATGACGCGCTCCGGACGCCCGTCCGGCATGGACTCGCCCGATACACCGGTGTCCGCGAAGCCGTTGCGTGTGTAGAGCGCCGTCGCCGGGGCGTTGCCCTCCGCGACGGCGAGGTGGAGCGAGGCGGCGCCCGCCGCCCCCGCGGCCCACTCCTCGACGGCCTTGATCAGGCGGTCGGCGACGCCGCGGCCGCGGGCCTCGGCCGCCACCCACATCGAGATCAGCTCGGCGGTGTCCGGGACTTCGCCGGGAACGCCGCTCGCCATGCCGCAGGGCGTGCCGTCGACATAGGCGACCAGGTTGTACGAGCCGGGCAGGCAGAGCCGGTCGCGCCAGCGTTCCTCGCGGTCCCCGTCGCCCTGCCAGTCGGCGAGCCGCGAGCCGAAGGCGTGCGGCGCGTCGGCGAGGGCGGAGAGCCGCAGTTCCCGCCAGAGCGGCCAGTCGTCGGCGGTGAGTACCTTCAGTTCGATCATCCCCGCAGGGTGCCGCCGGGCCGGGCCCGGCGGCAACCCTGTTTCACGCGGGGCTCAGCGGGTGCCGAGCAGGTGGTCCATGGCGAGCTGGTCCAGCTGCTCGAAGGCGGAGCCGCGGGTCGCGACGGCGTCGGCGTCGAACTCCTCGTAGGCGCCGCGGTCGGCCAGCAGGTCGGCCAGGGTCTCGCCCGCGCCGAGGGTCGGCTGGGCCAGCTGGTCCAGGCGGGCGGCCTTCAGGGCCTCCTGCACGGCCGGGTCGGCGCGGAACGCGGCGGCGCGCTCCTTGAGGATCAGGTAGTTGCGCATGCCGCCGGCCGCGGAGGCCCACACGCCGTCCATGTCCTCGGTCCGCGGGGGCTTGAAGTCGAAGTGGCGCGGGCCCTCGTAGCCGGCCGACTCCAGCAGGTCGACCAGCCAGAACGCGGAGCGCAGGTCTCCGGCGCCGAAGCGCAGGTCCTGGTCGTACTTGATGCCGGTCTGGCCGTTGAGGTCGATGTGGAAGAGCTTGCCGTGCCACAGCGCCTGGGCGATGCCGTGCGGGAAGTTCAGCCCGGCCATCTGCTCGTGGCCGACCTCGGGGTTGAGGCCGACGAGCTCGGGGTGGGCCAGCTCGTTGATGAACGCCAGCGCGTGGCCGATGGTCGGCAGCAGGATGTCGCCGCGCGGCTCGTTCGGCTTGGGCTCGATGGCGAAGCGGATGTCGTAGCCCTGCTCGATGACGTACTCGCCGAGGAGGTCGAAGGCCTCCTTGAACCGGTCGAGGGCGACCCGCACGTCCTTCGCGGCGCCGGACTCGGCGCCCTCGCGGCCGCCCCAGGCGACGTAGACCTTGGCGCCCAGCTCGGCGGCGAGGTCGATGTTGCGGATGGTCTTGCGGAGCGCGAAGCGCCGCACCTCGCGGTCGTTGGCGGTGAAGCCGCCGTCCTTGAAGACCGGGTGCGTGAAGAGGTTGGTGGTGGCCATCGGCACCTTCAGGCCGGTGGCGTCCAGGGCCTGGCGGAAGCGCTTGATGTGGTTCTCGCGCGCGCTGTCGTCCGAGCCGAAGGGGATCAGGTCGTCGTCGTGGAAGGTCACGCCGTACGCACCGAGCTCGGCCAGCTTGTTGACGCTCTCGACGGGGTCGAGGGCGGGGCGGGTGGCGTCGCCGAAGGGGTCGCGGCCCTGCCAGCCGACGGTCCAGAGACCGAAGGTGAACTTGTCCTCGGGGGTGGGGGTGTAACTCATCGCGGCGGCTCCTATTCGTAAGACCACTGAACAAATTAATATGCCAGGGCCGCTTTGTGAAGGGAGCCGCAGGATGGGTAACGGACCGATCGCGCTGGGTGTGGACAGCTCCACCCAGTCGACGAAGGTGCTCGCCGTCGACGTCGAGACGGGTGAGGTGCTGGCCAGGGGACAGGCCCGGCACACGGTCAGCGAGGGAGCGGGGCGCGAGACCGACCCCGAGGTGTGGTGGCGCGCGCTCGGCGACGCCCTGGCCCAGATCGGGCCGTACGCCGAGCGCGCCGACGCCGTCTCGGTCGGCGGCCAGCAGCACGGCCTGGTCGTCCTCGACCAGGCGGGCCGGCCCCTGCGGCCCGCGCTGCTCTGGAACGACGTGCGCTCCGCCCCGCAGGCGGCCGCCCTGGTGGAGCGGCACGGAGCCGAGTACTGGGCGCGGCGCTTCGGCAGCGTGCCCGGCACCAGCTTCACCGTGACCAAGTGGGCCTGGCTCACCGAGCACGAGCCCGAGACCGCCAAGGCGGCCGCTGCCGTGCGCCTCCCGCACGACTTCCTCACCGAGCGGCTCACCGGCGCCGGTGTCACCGACCGCGGCG
Organism: Actinacidiphila sp. bgisy167; assembly: GCF_057707665.1. NCBI lineage: Bacteria > Bacillati > Actinomycetota > Actinomycetes > Kitasatosporales > Streptomycetaceae > Actinacidiphila > Actinacidiphila sp. bgisy167. The sequence continues at coordinate 30,965 of NZ_JBYIQP010000071.1, forward strand.
ACGCCTCCGGCACCGGCTGGTGGGCCACGGACACCGAGGCGTACGACGAGGAACTGCTCGCCGGGATAGGCCTCGACCCGGCGCTGCTCCCCCGTGTCCTGGGCCCCGGCGAGAGCGCCGGCGTCACCCTGTCCGGGCTGCCGCTGCGCGAGGGCGTCGTGGTCGGCGCGGGCACCGGCGACAACGCCGCCGCGGCGCTCGGCCTGGGCCTGATGCCCGGTCAGCCGGCGCTCAGCCTCGGCACCTCCGGCACGGTCTACACGCCGGCCGCCACCCGGCCCACCGACCCCGCCGGCATCGTCGCCGGCTTCGCGGGCGGGCACGGCGACTGGCTGCCGCTGGCCTGCACCCTCAACTGCACCCTCGCCGTCGACAAGGTCGCGGCGCTGCTGTCGCTGGAGCGCGAGGCGGTCGAGGCGGGCGGCAGCACGGTGCTGCTGCCGTTCCTCGACGGCGAGCGCACCCCGAACCTGCCGTACGCCTCCGGGCTGCTCACCGGGCTGCGGCACGACACCACCCCGGGGCAGATCCTCCAGGCCGCGTACGACGGTGCGGCGTACGCGCTGCTCACCGCCCTCGACCAGGTCCTCGCGGTCGACGGCGCGGGCTCGGACGAACCCCTGCTGCTGATCGGCGGCGGCGCCCGGGGCACGGCGTGGCGGGAGACCGTGCGGCGGCTGTCGGGACGTGCCGTCCAGGTCCCCGTCGCGGACGAACTGGTCGCGCTGGGCGCGGCCGCGCAGGCCGCCGGACTGCTCACCGGGGAGACCCCGCAGGCGGTCGCCCGCCGCTGGGACACCACGGCCGGACCCTCGTACGACCCCGTCCCGCGCGACGAGGCCGCGCTCGAGCGCCTGGCGACGGCGCTGGCCGACGCGTTCGACGTGCGGTGAGCCGCCTGCCCTCGCCCGCCCGGCCCGCGCGCCGGGCGTGCGAGGGTGCGGACGGGACGACGCCGACCAGGGCGGATGACGGGCGAGAGCGGAAGGAGACCGGGGCGTGGCGGAACGGCCGGGATCGCAGGCGGGACTGCGGCGGCGGAATCTGGCGCTGGTGATGCGAGCCGTGGCCGAGCACGGCGAGGTCTCCCGCGCGGCCGTCGCCGCGGAGATCGGCCTGACCCGCGCCACCGTGTCGACCCTCGTCGACGAGTTGCTGGCGAGCGGCCTGCTGGTGGAGCTGGGCACCCAGCGCCCCGGCACGGTCGGCCGCCCCGGCACCGCCCTGGCGCTGAACGACAGCGGTCCCGCGGGCCTCGGCGCGGAGGTCGGGGTGGACCACCTCGCCGCCGTCGCGGTCGACCTGCGCGGCACCGTGCGCGCCCGCGCCCGCCTCGAGTCGGACAACCGCGGCCGCCCGGCGCCGGATGTCCTGCGCGCGCTCTCGGCGCTCGTGGCCGACGTGCGGCGCCAGGCGCGGGCGGCCGGCCTGAGCCCGGCCGGGCTCACGCTCGCCGTGCCGGGCCTGGTGGGCCGGGACCGGCAGGTCGTGGTGCGGGCGCCGAACCTCGGCTGGGAGGACGTCGACGCCGCGGGCTGGTTCGCGCGGGCCGGGGACGAGGGCCTCGCCGCTCTCGCCGTCCCGGTCGCCGTCGAGAACGAGGCCAACCTCGGCGCGCTCGCCGAGCTGTGGCTGGGCGGCCACGAGGGTGTCACCGACTTCGTGCACGTCTCGGCGGAGATCGGCATCGGCGCGGCGCTGGTCGTCGACGGCCGGCTCTTCCGCGGGGCGCGCGGCTTCGCCGGCGAGCTCGGCCATGTTCCCGTGCGTCCGGCCGGCCCGCGCTGCTCCTGCGGGGCGCGCGGCTGCCTGGAGCAGTACGCGGGCGAGGACGCCGTGCTGCGCGCCGCCGGCATCGCCCCGGAACGGCCGGACGCGCTGAAGGCCCTTCAGTCGGCCGCCGCGGATCAGGATCCGGCGGCGCTCAAGGCGCTCGCGGCCGCCGGTCAGGCCTTCGGGACGGCGCTGAGCGGCGCGGTGAACCTGCTGGACCCGCAGGCCGTCGTGCTGGGCGGCACGCTCGCCGCGCTGGCGCCGTGGCTGCGCCCGGCCCTCGAGCGCGAGCTGCACCGCCGCGTGACGGACCGCCAGTGGCGGGCGGACGCGGTGCGGGTGTCCCGGCTGGGCCGTGAGGGCGTGCTGCTCGGGGCGGCGTACAGCGTGGTGCGCGCCGTCCTGGACGACCCGCACGCGCTGCGCCCGCGGTAGTCGCCGGGGCGGTTCCGCAGGGCTGTGTTCCCGTCATGCGACAACCTCGCCACAGCTTGTCACGCTCGCGGGGGCCGTCACCTTCGCCGGTTACGATGCGCTGCGCGGCGCTGCCGGGGGGCGGCGCCGATCCGTGTTCCGGAGGGGGATCCCTGTGCTCGTGCTGTCCATCCTGCTGCTCTTGGCGGCGGTCGTCCTGTTCTTCGTCGCCCGGGGGCAGAGCGCCGGCGGCTGGCGGCTGGGGGCCGCCCTCAGCGCCGTGGCAGGCGTCCTGGCCGGCGCCTTCGCCAGCGTCCACGTGGTGAGCGCGTACGAGGTCGGCGTACCGGTGACCTTCGGCAAGGTCGGATCACCGCTGACCTCCGGCATCCACTTCAGGTCGCCGTTCACCGACGTGACGTCGTTCTCCACCCGCCCGGTCGACCTGAACCTGAGTGACAAGGACGTGGTCGAGGTCCGCTCCTCGCAGGGCGGGGTGCTCTACGCCGACGTCACCATCAAGTGGGCCGTGGTGCCCGACAAGGCGGTCGCGCTCTACCGGCTGGCGGGCAACGAGGAGGCCATCCAGTCGCGGTTGGTGCTGCCGGACAGCCGCGAGATCGTCCGCAATGTCTTCGCCACGCACACCAGCGAGGAAGGATACGCCTCGGCCCGGGAGCGGATCGGCTCCGAGATCGACGCCCAGATCAAGCAGCGCCTCGCACCGCGCGGCATCGACGTCACCGCCGTGAACCTGCGCAATGTGCGCCCTTCCCGGCAGTTGCAGGAGCAGATCGACAAGAAGATCCAGCAGCAGCAGGCCACCGAGCGGGCCGTCGAGGCGGCCAGGACGGCCAAGGCGGAGGCGGAGCGCAAGCGGATCGAGGCGGAGGGCATCGCGAGCGCCAACCGGATCATCGCCCGGTCGCTGAGCGACAAGGTGCTCTACAACCAGTGCCTGGACGCCTACCGGGAGGCCGCCAAGTCCCACCCGGTGTACGCGGTGCCCTGCGGCACGAACGCGGCCGGCTCCCCGGTCATCGTGGACGGCACCAAGAACTGAGGCCGCCCGCGGGGCCCGGTGCGGCCCCGGTGACGGCGAAGGGGCCCTGAACCGTGCGGTTCAGGGCCCCTTCGCCGTTCGGGCCGGGAGCGGTCAGACCGCGCTGCCCGCCTTCCAGGCGCTCCAGTTCATGTTCCAGCCGTTGAGGCCGTTCGCCGGGTCGACGGTCTTGTCCTTGGAGTTCTTCACGATCACGACGTCGCCGATGATCGAGTTCGTGTAGAACCAGTAGGCGTCGGTGGCGGTGTCCTTGCCGCCCTTGGTGTCGTTCAGACCCACGCAGCCGTGGCTGGTGTTGGCGTTGCCGAAGATCGAGTCGGCGGCCCAGTAGTTGCCGTGGATGAAGGTGCCCGAGGTGGTCAGGCGCATGGCGTGCGGCACGTCCTTGATGTCGTACTCGCCCTTGCCGTCGTCGTCGGTGAAGCCGACGGTGGCGCCGTTCATCCGGGTCTCGGTGTACTTCTCGGAGATCACCATCTGGCCGTTGTAGGTGGTGTTCTCGGCGGAGCCGGCGGAGATCGGGACGTTGCGGATCACCTTGCCGTCGCGGACGACCTTCATCCGGTGGGTGGCGGCGTCGACCGTGGAGACCTGGCTGCGGCCGATCTTGAAGGTGACGGTCTTCTTCTGCACGCCGTAGACGCCGTCGGCGCCCTCGACCCCGTCGAGGTCCAGCTTCAGGGTGACGGTGGAGCCGGCCTGCCAGTAGGCCTCGGGGCGGAAGTCGAGCCGGGTGGAGTTGAACCAGTGGCCGACGACCTCCTGGCCGCTGCTGGAGGACACCGTGATCGCCGACTGGACGGCCTTCTTGTCCTCGATCGCCTTGGTGAAGTTGATCGAGACGGGCATGCCCACGCCGACGGTCTGGCCGTTCTCGGGCGTGTAGTAGCCGATGAAGCTGTGCTCGGGGCTGACGGTCGTGAAGGTGGAGTTCTCGGTGGCCTTGCGGCCCTCGCCGTCCTCCGCCTTGGCGGCGATCCTGTACTGGGTGGCGCGCTCGAGCTGGGCGTTGGGGGCCCAGCTGGTGCCGTCCGCCGAGATCGTGCCCTCGACCTTGGAGCCGTCGGCGACGGAGGTCATCACGACGCTGGTCAGCTGGCCGTCGGTCACCTGCACCTTGGCGCCGGTGTTGATGCTGACGTTGTCGGCCCCGGACTTCGGCGTGATGGCTATTCGGGCGTCCGACGAGTCCTTGGCCGCCTGCGCGTCCACCGATGACTGCGACGTGACGTCCTTGCCGGAACCGGAACCGCCCGACGTGTCCGCCTTGTCGCCCCCGCAGGCGGTCAGAGTGATCGCCCCGACGGCGAGCAGCGCCAGAGCTGCCAGTCCGGTTCGCCGCTTGCGCGAGGGACTCGTGTCGGTGGCTGTGCCGGTTGCGGCGCGCTTCACACAGATCTCCAATGTCTTCAGGTACGCGTTTCCCCCGGCCCGCTGGGGTCGCGGGCCACGGCCCTCGAAGGAGCCTTACTCGTACGTTCAGGAACTGCCAGGGTCTTTCGTCCGTTCCCCCACCCCGCGGAGTGTGGGGAAGAACACGTGCATGACGCATGGACAAGGGCGCGGCCCCGCGGTCCGTACGGCGCCCCGGGCCCGTTCAGGCCCGGGGCGGATGCGTCACGCACTGACCTAGACGCGATCAGCGCCCGCGCGGTTCCTGTCCGTCGATGCCGGGCGCGATTCCGGATTCCTCGTCCTCGGTGTCCGTCTCGTCGTCATAGAGGTCCCACTCGTCGGATTCGGGGTCGTACTCGGTGTGGGCGCAGGACCAGGACGCCTGTACCAGTTCGATCCCCGGCACGCTGGTGACCAGGTCGAAGGGATCGACGAGGTAGGCCAGCGCCTCCGACTCGTCCTGCCGCACCGATGCCTCGGCGTGCTGCCGCTCGTCGTCCGGCATGTACTCGTCGCCGCTGATCTGGTCCAGCGCGGCCTCGGTCAGCTCGCCGGACCCGGTGATCTCCAGGACCAGTTCCACCTGGAGCCGCACGTAGCGCGGCCCGCTCTCCCCGGCGGGGATGTCAGTAGTGCTCATGTGACGGAGGGTATGCGGGCGAACGGCCGCCGTGGCGCAGGCAGTCCGCGCCGGCGCCCCAGGACGCCCGAAGCAGCCCCCGGGCAGGCCGCGGCGGGCAACCGCCGCGGGGCCGACTATCGTGTTCATGGACATGG
>NZ_JBYIQP010000072.1:0-35773 GCF_057707665.1 Actinacidiphila sp. bgisy167
GCACTCCGCGCACCGCTCCAAGAAGGTCCGCGACTGGCTCGCCGCCCATCCCGACGACGTCGAGCTGCACTTCCTGCCGCCGTACTCGCCCGAACTCAACCCTGACGAGCTGGTCAACGCCGACCTCAAGCACAGCTTGCCCAAGCAACACCGGGCCCGGAACCAGGCCGAACTTGCCGCGGAGGCCCGCCGGTTCTTCCGCAGACGCCAGCGTCAGCCACACATCGTCCGCGGCTACTTCGGCGGCCCACACGTTCGCTACGTCCTGGACGAGAACTCCATGAGTTTCTGATCAATAGGCAACAGCTATTCGGATTGAACGGTACCTATTACCCCAATGTCATGTTTCTGGTCGGCTTTGACGTCGCCCAGAGCGGTGGCCTGTTGCGAGGCTTCAGGGAGTGGCTGATCGTAAGAATGGGGCAGTGGTCCCCACTCGTATGGGAGGCGCTTGTATTTCAGCAGGCTTTCCCTGGCGGGAGCCTGACTGTCAAGAGGAGCTTGGAGCCGGAACAGGACAAGCATGCTGTAGATTTCCTATACGCGTACATCCTTGAGTTCCTGGACGTGCGAGACAACCCTGAGAGGCTGGCTCGCATGTACACGGAATACTACTCTATGTGCCCAAAGGGCGAATTGGAGTAAAGGTTAGGCCAGCGCCGGAGTTCGACGGGTTCGATAGATCGTCGCAACATGGGGAATGTCGGGATTGCCCTTCGATGGCTCGGGGAAACGCTTGGCTGGCCCGGCCAAGCGTCTTCCATAACCTGGCGTTCAGCGCGACAGGGTGGGGGACTGGCCTGGGGTCTGCTGCAGGGTTTGGGTGACGGCCATTCCGGGCCCCCGTCCGTCAGGCGAGGTCGAGGATCCTGACGGGGTGGCCTGCCCACTGGTGCGAGGCGGCGGTGGCGACGAACGCGCCGTCGGGGCGTTCCGGGGTGGGCAGGGCGGTGTGGCGGGTGTGGGCGGTGGCCCAGGTGGTGTCACGGGCGAGGACCAGGGCCGCGGGCAGGTCGAGGTCGACGACGGTGATGCCGGGCAGGGCTGCGATGTGCTCGGCGGTGCCGGGGCGGGTGCGGTCGGCTTCGACGAGGGCGCAGGCGGGTGCGTACAGGTGCCAGCCGGCTTCGGCGTGCGCGCGGTGGATGAGGCGGGACGCGAGGAGGTTGCCGCGGCCGGCGGCGACCATGGCGGTGTCGTCGAGGACGATGTGCACGCTCTGGTTCACCGGGCGGCCGCGGCACGGGCGAGGCGGCGGTCGAGTTCGGCGTCCAGCTCGTCCTGCTCGGCGGGGGTGGGGGCGTAGCCGTTCCAGGCGTGCAGGGCGGCGCGGGCGGCTTCGGCACGCTCGGCCCGTTCGGTGGGGGTGAGGAGGGTGTCGGCCATGCGGGCCAGGTAGGCGCGGAGCGACAGGCCTTCCGCGGCGGCGATCTCCGCCAGCCGGTCCCGCGCCTCAGCGGGGATACGGACGTTCGCATCGGACACCGGGGTCTCCTTTCGTGGTGGTGCACGACAGCATAAGGGGTACGGGTACGTACCCGTGTGCACTCTGGGGTTGAGGCCGGCACCGAGGAGTATGCGGCACCGCGGGGGGCCGCTCGGCCTCGCCGATGCGTTACCGCAGGTTGCTTCGGGACGGCGGCTGGTGCGCTCAGGCCGACGGGGCGACACGTGCGGCCCGGAGCACAGCGGGCTTTCCGGCAGGACAGGCCGCCCACCATGATGCGCCGGTCAAGGCGCGAGGAACGGTCAGCCACGGCGGCACCTTTGAGCGCGGTCAGCGGGGAGGCGCTCCCCTGCTCCTGGACTTGCTGCGGCGCCCGACAGCCGGCGCGAGACCGTCGCCCCGCGTCAAGCACGAGCACGAGGCGCCGCAGCCCATCGGTGCCGTCGTCGCCGCGGCCGCCCTCACCGCACGCCGTAAGGTGCGGACATGACCGGCAGAAGGCAGCACGTCCTGGTCCTCGGGGGTACGACCGAGGGGCGCCGCCTCGCGGAGGCGCTGGCCGCCGACCCTGCGGCATGGCGGGTGACCAGCTCGCTCGCGGGGCGGGTGGAGCGGCCGCGGCTGCCGCCCGGAGAGGTGCGCACCGGCGGCTTCGGAGGGCCCGCGGGGCTGGCGGCGTGGCTGCGCGCGCACCAGGTCGACGTCGTCGTCGACGCCACCCACCCCTTCGCCGCAACGATGTCCTTCAACGCCGCCGAGGCGGCTTCGGCCACCGGGGTCCCCCTGCTCGCCCTGCGCCGCCCCGGCTGGCTCGCCGGCCCCGGGGACCGCCGGCACCCGGTGGCCTCACTGGAGGCGGCGGCCCGGGTGCTGCCGGGGCTCGGGCGCCGCGTCTTCCTCACCACGGGCCGTACGGGTCTGGGGGTTTTCGCCGGGCTCACCGGCCTGTGGTTCCTGGTGCGCTCGGTGGACGCCCCGGTGCCGCCGCACCCGCCGCGCATGGAGGTGCTGCTCGACCGGGGCCCGTTCACCCTGGACGGGGAGCTGGAGCTGATGCGCCGCCACCGTGTCGACGTGCTGGTCACCAAGGACAGCGGAGGCGGCGCGACCGCGCCCAAGCTCGCGGCCGCCCGCCGACTGGGCCTGCCCGTGGTCGTCGTCGAGCGACCGCCGGTGCCCGGGGGCGTGCCCGTCGTCCCGGACGTGGCCGGCGCGCTGGAGTGGCTCCGCGCGCGCGCTCTCTGAGCGCCCGGGTGCGGGGGCGGGCCGCTACGGGCGGTGCGTCCCGTCGGCGGCCCTGCCCCGCGCCGGGGACGTGTGGACGGGCGCCGGGGCGGGCCGCCCCGGCCGCGGTTCAGGCCGGGTACCTCCGGGGCGTCCACACCACCGTGGTGCCGTCGCTCCGCCGTACCGCCCTGGTCTGCGAGGAGCCGACCAGCAGCACGCACCGCATGTCGACGGTCGCCGGGTCCAGGTCCTCCAGTGTGGTGACCCGCACGGCCTGCTCCGGTCCGCCGACGTCGCGGGCGACGACCACGGGGGTCCCCGGCGCACGGCCCTCGCGCAGCACCTTCAGCGCGGTCTCCAGCTGCGTCCTGCGGCTGCGGGAGGCCGGGTTGTAGAGCGCGAGCACGAGGTCGGCGGCGGTGGCGGCGCGCAGCCGCTCCTCGACGACCGTCCAGGGCTTGAGCCGGTCGGAGAGCGAGACGACCGCGTAGTCGTGGCCGAGGGGCGCGCCCGCGAGCGCCGCCGCCGACTGGGCGGCGGTGACGCCGGGCACGACCCGGACGCGCACGCCCAGGTAGGGATCGGCGGAGGCGGCCTCCAGCACCGCCGTCGCCATGGCGAAGACGCCCGGGTCGCCCGAGGACACCACGGCGACCTTGCGCCCGCGCCGGGCCAGATCGAGGGCGAACTCGGCGCGTTCGGCCTCGACGCGGTTGTCGGAGGCGTGCCGCTGCTGCCCGGGCCGGACCGGGACGCGGTCCATGTAGGTGGTGTAGCCGACGAGTTCGTCCGCCTCGGCGAGCGCGGACCGTGCCTGCGGCGTCAGCCACATCGGCCCGGCCGGGCCGAGACCGACGACCACGACCTCGCCGTCGGCGGGGGACGGGTCGGGGTCGGGCCGCTCGTCGACGCGGCTGGGCAGCACGGCGACGGCGAAGTACGGCACCGACTCCGGGTCCACGTCGGCGAGCCGTTCCCGGCGCTCGGCCTCCATGGTGGCCCGCTCGACGTAGTGCGCGTCCTCCAGCCGGCCGGCCGCCTCCAAGGCCCGGCGCACGGCGGGGAAGGTGCGGCCGAGCTTCATCACGGCCGCCGCGTCGGCGGTCGCGAGCCGGGCCGCCAGCTCCTCCTCGGGCAGCGTGCCCGGCAGGATCGTCAGCACCTCCTCGCCCTCCACCAGGGGCCGCCCGATACGGGCGGCCGCCGCGCTGACGGACGTGACGCCGGGGACCACCTCGGCCGGATAGCGGTCCGCGAGCCGCTTGTGCAGGTGCATGTAGGAGCCGTAGAAGAGCGGGTCGCCCTCGGCGAGGACGGCGACGGTGCGCCCGGCGTCCAGGTGCGCGGCGAGCAGCTGCGCGGACTCGGCGTAGAAGTCGTCCAGCGCGCCCCGGTAGCCGCCGGGGTGGTCGGTGGTCTCCGTCGTGACGGGGTACATCAGCCGCTCCTCGATCTGCTCGGGGCGGATGTGCGCCGCGGCGATGGAGCGGGCGATGCTGCGGCCGTGCCGGGCGCAGTGGTAGGCGATGACGTCCGCGGAGCGGATGACCTCCACGGCCCGCACGGTCATCAGGGAGGGGTCGCCGGGGCCGAGGCCCACTCCGTAGAGACGGCCGGTCACAGGATTTCGCTTTCGGTCGCAAGGGCGTTGAGGGCGGCGGCGGCCAGGGCGCTGCCGCCGCGCCGGCCGCGCACGACCAGGTGCTCCAGCCGGGAGGGGTGCGCGGCCAGGGCGTCCTTGGACTCGGCCGCGCCGACGAAGCCGACGGGCACGCCGATGACGGCCGCCGGGCGCGGCGCGCCCGCCTCGATCATCTCGAGCAGCCGGAACAGGGAGGTCGGGGCGTTGCCGACGGCGACGACGGCGCCCTCCAGGCGGTCCCGCCACAGCTCCATGGCCGCCGCGCTGCGGGTGGTGCCGAGCTCGGCGGCGAGGCCGGGGACGGCGGGGTCGGAGAGGGTGCAGACCACCTCGTTGTCCGCCGGAAGCCGCTTGCGGGTGACGCCGCTGGCGACCATCTGGACGTCGCAGAGGATCGGCGCCCCGGCGCGCAGCGCCGCACGCGCGTCCGCGACGACCGAGGGGCTGTAGGCCAGGTCCCGTACGAGGTCGGTCATGCCGCAGGCGTGGATCATGCGGACGGCGACCTGCGCCACGTCCGGCGGCAGGCCCTCCAGTTCGGCCTCGGCCCGGATGATGGCAAAGGACCGACGGTAGATCTCCGGTCCGTCCTTCTCGTACTCGATCACGTCGTCCTCGTCGGTGGTGGGGTGCTGGTGCGGCGGGCGGTGTCCACGGCGGCGGGCAGGTCCCCCGTCGCGGCCGCGGGGACCGTGGCCCCGGCCGCGGTGACGCGGTAGCGGCCGTCGGCGCCGGCGACCACGTCGACCCAGGCGCCGTCCGGGTGGCCGCAGCGGCGTTCGCAGCCGGAGAAGTGCACCGGCAGGAGGCGGTGATCGGGCTCGGGGCGGGCGTCGCGCAGCGCGGCCGCGACGTCGGCGCGCACGTCCGCAAGCGACTTGGCGCACCCGGGGCGTCCCGCGCAGGCGGTCACGCCGCGCCACGGGGAGTCCTCGCCGGTCAGGAACCCGGCTTCGGCCAGGCGGTCCAGCGCCTGCCGCGCGGCGGCCCGCGGCAGGCCCGGCAGCACAGCACTCCGCCAGGGGGTGACGCGCACCTCCCCGGAGCCGGAGGCGGCGACGCGCGCGAGGAGCCGCCACGCGCCGGTGGTGAGACGGCCCAGGCGCACGCCCACGGCCACCGCGCAGGTGTCCGCGTCGGGGTGCGGGACGAGGCCCGGCAGGGGCGGGCGGCCGGCGCTTCCGCTCGCGGTGGCCTTGGCGGGGCGGGCGGGCGGGGCGCCTTCCGCGCGCAGCCGCGCGGCGAGCGCGGCGCCGTCCGGGTCGATGTCGGCGATCCGCCAGGCGCGGGCACCGCGTTCGGCGGCGAGGGTGAGGAACGCCTCGGCCGCGCGCACCGCCCAGCGCGGGGCGTCGACGGACGGCACCTCCGCGACGGGCCGCCCGGCCAGGCGCAGTTCGGCGGTGGCGGCGCCGGGCCGCGCGACCAGCGTCACATCGGCGCCGAGTGCGGCGGTGTCGCCGCGGCCGTCGTCGAGGGCGAAGAGGAAGCGCCCGGAAAGCCCCGCGGCGGCCGGGCTCGCGCACAGCAGGGCGTCCCATTCCCGTATCCAGCGCCGCAGATCGCCGTGCCCGCGGCCGTCGAGCCCGCCGAGGGGTGAGGCGACGAGGTTGCGGGCGCGTTCGTGGGCCCATGAGGGCAGCAGCTCCGCCTCGCCGAGCAGCGCCGCCAGTTCCGTCCCCGCGTCGGGGTCGCGCAGCCCGCGCACCTGCAGATTTCCGCGTGAGGTCAGGTCGATGCGGCCGTCGCCGAGGTGATCGGCGGCGGCCGCCACCGCTTCGGTCTGACGTATCGTCAGTATTCCGCCGGGGACGCGGATCCGGGCCAGCGCGCCGTCGTCGGCGGCGTGCAGCCGCAACGCGCCGGGGCAGGCGTCGTCGCGTCCGCGCCCCGCCGTCGCTGCGGCGAAGGCGCCGCTCACGGGGGGCTCGGAGGGCGACAGCATGGCCGCGAGCATACCCTCGGGCCCCTCGCGGGCGTATGGCCCGCGACGCCCCCAGGCGGCAGGCCCAGCGCTTACCATGCTGCGTGGGCAGGTCACCCAGCCGCGCCCACGCCATCGACGGCATCAGCGGAGGAAACCGGTGCGATTCCGGTGCGGTCCCGCCACTGTCACCGGGGCCGGAGCGCGTCGCGCCGGGCCACGGGAGCCAGGAACTCCCGCCGTCCTCCACCGGCCCGGGGCGCGGACCCCGAGGAAGGCACGTCCGACGTGATCCTGCTGCTGTCGACCTCCGACACCGATCTGCTCAGCGCCCGCGCCGCGAACGCCGCCGGCGGTCCCGTGCCCCTGCGCTTCGCCAACCCCGCCCGGCTGCCGCACGATGCGCTGCCCGGTCTCCTCGACGGCGCCGACCTGGTCGTCGTACGGCTCCTCGGCGGACGCCGCGCCTGGGAGGAGGGCCTGGACGCGCTGCTCGCGGGGCCCCGCCCGGTGGTCGTGCTCACCGGTGAACAGGCCCCTGACGCACAGCTGATGGAGCTGTCGACCGTCCCCGTCGGCATCGCGGCCGAGGCCCACGCCTACCTCGCGCACGGCGGCCCGGCCAACCTGGCGCAGCTGGCCCGCTTCCTGTCCGACACGGTGCTGCTGACCGGCCACGGCTTCGAACCGCCCGCGTCGGCTCCCTCATGGGGCCCGCTGGAGCGCGCCGCCGCGGCCGGCGACGGCCCGCTGGTCGCCGTCCTGTACTACCGGGCCCACCACATGAGCGGCAACACCGCCTTCGTGGAGGCCCTGTGCACCGCGATCGAGCAGGCCGGCGGCCGGGCGCTCCCGCTGTACGTGGCCTCGCTGCGCGCCCCCGAACCCGGGCTGCTCGACGCGCTGCGCGGCGTCGACGCCGTGGTCACCACCGTGCTGGCAGCGGGAGGGGCGGCGCGAAGCGCCTCCGGCAAGGGTGGTGGCGGGCGACGGGCGGGCGGGACCCGTCCGGCCGACGCCTCGGCGGGCGGCGACGAGGAGGCCTGGGACGGGGGCGCGCTCGCCGCGCTGGACGTGCCCGTGCTGCAGGCGCTCTGCCTGACGTCCTCCCGGGAGACCTGGGAGGGCAGCGACGAGGGCGTGTCCCCGATGGACGCCGCGACGCAGGTCGCCGTCCCCGAGTTCGACGGCCGGCTGATCACCGTCCCGTTCTCCTTCAAGGAGGTCGACGCGGACGGCCTGCCTGTCTACGTCCCCGACGCCGAGCGCGCCGCCCGTGTCGCGGGCATCGCCGTCCGCCACGCGCGGCTGCGGCACATCCCGGTCGCGGAGCGCCGACTGGCGCTCGTGCTGTCCGCGTACCCGACCAAGCACTCCCGCATCGGCAACGCAGTGGGCCTCGACACCCCGGCCAGCGCGGTCGCGCTGCTGCGCCGACTGCGCGCCGAAGGCTGGGACTTCGGGCCCGAGGAGGAGATCCCGGGCCTGATCTCCGGTGACGGCGACGAGCTGATCCGCGCCCTGATCGACGCGGGCGGCCACGACCAGGAGTGGCTGACCGAGGAGCAGCTGGCCGCCAACCCGGTGCGCATCCCGGCCGCCGACTACCGGCGCTGGTTCGCCGCGCTCCCGGCGGAGCTGCGGGACGCGGTGACGGAGCACTGGGGCCCGCCGCCCGGCTCGATGTTCGTCGACACCAGCGCCAACCCCGAAGGCGACATCGTGCTGGCCGCGCTGCGCCGCGGCAACCTGCTGATCCTCATCCAGCCGCCGCGCGGCTTCGGCGAGAACCCGATCGCGATCTACCACGACCCCGATCTGCCGCCCTCCCACCACTACCTCGCCGCCTACCGCTGGATCGCCACCGCGCAGGCCGACGGAGGCTTCGGCGCCGACGCGATGATCCACCTCGGCAAGCACGGCAACCTGGAGTGGCTGCCCGGAAAGAACGCGGCCCTGTCCGCCGCCTGCGGCCCCGACGCCGCCCTCGGCGACCTGCCGCTGGTCTACCCGTTCCTCGTCAACGACCCCGGCGAGGGCACCCAGGCCAAGCGCCGCGCGCACGCCACCCTCGTCGACCACCTGGTGCCGCCGATGGCCCGCGCCGACTCCTACGGTGACATCGCGCGCCTGGAGCAGCTGCTCGACGAGCACGCCTCGATCGCCGCCATGGACCCGGCCAAGCTGCCCGCCGTCCGCGCCCAGATCTGGACGCTGATCCAGGCCGCACGGCTCGACCACGACCTGGGCCTGGAGGACCGGCCGCACGACGCCGAGTTCGACGACTTCCTGCTCTATGTCGACGGCTGGCTCTGCGAGATCAAGGACGCCCAGATCCGTGACGGCCTCCATGTGCTGGGTCAGGCCCCTTCCGGCGCCGAGCGGGTCAACCTCGTGCTGGCCATCCTGCGCGCACGCCAGATCTGGGGCGGCGAGGCCGCGCTGCCGGGGCTGCGCGAGGCGCTGGGCCTGGACGAGTCGAAGGCGACCCGGCTGAGCGCCGACGCCGCAGAGGAGCAGGCCCGCGCGCTGGTGCAGGCCATGGAGGACGCCGACTGGGCGCCGGAGTCCGTCGCTGGGGTCGCGGAGGGCCTGCCCGAGGACGTCGCCCGGGTGCTGGACTTCGCCGCCCGGCAGGTCGTGCCGCGGCTGGCCCGTACGACGGACGAGACCGAGGCCGTCGTGCACGCCCTGAACGGCGGATTCGTGCCCGCGGGCCCCTCCGGCTCACCACTGCGCGGCCTGGTCAACGTGCTGCCGACCGGCCGCAACTTCTACTCCGTCGACCCCAAGGCCGTGCCCAGCAGGCTCGCCTGGGAGACCGGGCAGGCCCTCGCAGACTCGCTGCTGGCCCGCTACCGCGAGGACAACGGCGACTGGCCGCGGTCGGTGGGCCTGTCCCTGTGGGGCACCAGCGCGATGCGCACCGCGGGCGACGACGTCGCCGAGGCGCTGGCGCTGCTGGGCGTGCGGCCGGTGTGGGACGACGCGTCCCGCCGGGTCACCGGCGTCGAGGCCGTCCCCGCGCGGGAGCTCGGCCGTCCCCGCGTCGACGTCACGCTGCGCATCAGCGGCTTCTTCCGGGACGCGTTCCCGCACGTCGTGGGCCTGCTGGACGACGCGGTGCGGCTGGTCGCGGGCCTCGACGAGCCGGACGAGGACAACTTCGTGCGCGCCCACACCCGCGCCGACCTCGCCGCGCACGGCGACGAACGCCGCGCCACCACCCGCATCTTCGGCTCCCGGCCGGGGACGTACGGGGCGGGCCTGCTGCAGCTGATCGACAGCCGCGACTGGCGCAGCGACGCCGACCTCGCCGAGGTCTACACCGTCTGGGGCGGCTACGCCTACGGGCGCGGCCTCGACGGGCGCCCGGCCCGCGAGGAGATGGAGACCGCCTACCGGCGGATCGCGGTGGCCGCGAAGAACACCGACACCCGCGAGCACGACATCGCCGACTCCGACGACTACTTCCAGTACCACGGCGGCATGGTCGCCACCGTCCGCGCGCTGACCGGCCGTTCCCCCGAGGCGTACATCGGCGACTCCACCCGGCCGGAGACGGTGCGCACCCGCTCCCTGCTCGAGGAGACCTCCCGGGTCTTCCGGGCCCGCGTCGTCAACCCCCGCTGGATCGAGGCGATGCGGCGGCACGGCTACAAGGGCGCCTTCGAGCTCGCCGCCACCGTCGACTACCTCTTCGGCTACGACGCCACGACCGGCGTCGTCGCCGACTGGATGTACGACAAGCTGGCCCGCACCTACGTCCTGGACCCGGAGAACCGCGCCTTCCTCCAGGAGGCCAACCCCTGGGCCCTGCACGGTATGGCGGAGCGGCTGCTGGAGGCGCAGTCGCGCGGGATGTGGGCCGAGCCCGACCCGGAGGTCGTCGAGCAGCTGCGGCAGGCCTTCCTGGAGACGGAGGGCGACCTGGAGGGCGGGGCGTAGGGAGCCTGCGGGCGCCGTCGGCTCCGCCTCCCTCCGTCCTGCCCCTGCCCCGCTCCCGCCCGCCGCCACCGGGAGCGGGAGCCGCACCCGACGGGTAACGCCCGGCGAACATCTGACGGCCGGTCGGGGAAGCCGCCGTCGGCGCCCGCGGCCCGCCGTACGGTGAGCGGTGGCGGCTGAGGGCACCGGGGGAGCGGGGCGACAGGTGGGCGACTGGCTGAGCGCCGACAACGTGGTGGCGGTGCTGACCGCGCTGATCGGCGTGGCGGTGTCCGTCGGGGTGGTCTGGTACGAGCGCCGGGTGCCGCGTCGGCGGCGCATCGGCTACCGCGTCCAGATGGACACCCCCATCGGCAGCGACGACCCCGACGGAGGGGGCGGCGCCCCCAACGTACGGCTCGGGCTCTTCAACGACCTCCCCGACATGTCGGACGCCACACTGGTCCTGATCCGCGTCGAGAACGACGGCGGTGCGGCCGTCACCGACACCGACTACACCAACCGCGATCCCGGCCGCGCGCTCACCGTCGTGTTCGCCGGCCGTACTGTGCGGGGCGTCGCCGTCACCGAATCCGACTCCGGCCCCCTGATGGACCACTTCGCCCCGGCCGGGGACAACGGCGGCATGCGCCACCAGGGCAACGTCATCCACCTGCCGCGGGTGCCCCTCAACCGGGGCCAGCACTTCAAGCTGCTCGTGCTCCTCACCGGCGGCCATGTCGGCGGCGACGTACGGGTCACCGGAGGCATCCGCGACGGTGTGGTGGTTCCCAACAAGGCCATGCCGGTCGACTCCGCACCGCCGCTGTTCAGCCGGGCCGCCCGGTGGCTCACCATCCTGCTCTCCCTCTGCGTGACCGTCCTGGCCGGCATCATCGTCGTCCGCGAGGACGCGCCGCCGCCCATCGGGTGCGCCACCGGACAGCTCACCGTCACCGGCTCCACCGCCTTCGCCCCGGTCGTCAGCGAACTCGCCCGCCGCTACACCGCCGACTGCCCCGACGCGCGGATCACGGTCGACGCGCACGGAAGCAACGAGGGCGTCCGCGAACTGGCGGACAGCCGGGCCCCGGACGTCGTCGCCCTCTCCGACGGCCCCAAACCGGAGGGCGCCTCCCGCCTGGAGGAGCAGCGGGTCGCCGTCGCGGCCTTCGCGCTGGTCGTGAGCGACGACGTTCCCCTCACCAACCTGAGCACCGACCAGATACGCCGGGTGTTCAGCGGCTCCGTCGTCAACTGGAGCGAACTGGGCGGTCCGGACCTGCCCGTTCTCCTGGTCAGCCGCAACGCCGACTCCGGCACCCGCGACCTGTTCCGCCGGCACGTCCTCGACGGCCGCGGCGAGCCCGCCTTCACCTCGCGTGACTGCCTCCACCGCAACTCCCCCGAGGACAGGGTCGTCCGCTGCGAGCTGGACAGCACCGACCAGGTCATGGCGACGGTCGCCCGCCTGCCCGGCGCCATCGGCTACGGCGAACTGCGCGCCGCCACCGCCGCGACGGGCCTGCACGCCCTGGCCGTCAACGGCCGCACCCCCACCCCGGCCGCCATCGGCGACAGCAGCTACCCCTTCACGGAGATCGAGTACGCCTACACCTACGACCGCCCCGCCATCGGCTCCCTCGCCGGCAGCTTCCTCACCTTCATGATCCGCGGCGCCGGCCAGGACGTCGTGACCGCCCACGGCCACCTCCCCTGCTACAGCCCCGCGGGCCTGGAACGCTGCCGGCCGTGAGGCCCCCGGCCCTGGACTGCGGGGCGGGTGGCGGCGTTACCGTGGAAACTCCCATGCGCGCTCGTGCAGACCCGGAAGCGAGAGCCGACATGACGACACTCCCGCACCCCGCGGACGTGGATCTGCTCGCAGGAATGCAGGTCGACTACACCGACCAGGACGACCCCGTGCTGATCCGCCCGGACGGCTCCCCGGTCGAGACGTGGCGCGAGAACTACCCGTACTCCTTCCGCATGGAGCGCAAGGAGTACGAGTGGCACAAGCGGCTCCAGCAGATAGAGCTGCTGAAGCTGCAGAGCTGGATCAAGGAGACCGGCCGGCGGCTGGTGATCGTCTTCGAGGGGCGCGACGCGGCCGGCAAGGGCGGGACGATCAAGCGTTTCACCGAGCACCTGAACCCGCGCGGGGCGCGGGTGGTGGCGCTGGAGAAGCCGACCGAGCGCGAACGCGGGCAGTGGTACTTCCAGCGGTACGTCGAGCACCTGCCCACCGCGGGGGAGATCGTGCTCTTCGACCGGTCCTGGTACAACCGGGCCGGGGTGGAGCGGGTCATGGGCTTCTGCACGGAGGACGAGTACCAGCGGTTCATGCGGCAGGCGCCCGCGTTCGAGCGGATGCTCGTGGACGACGGCATCGATCTGGTGAAGTTCTGGTTCTCCGTGTCGCGCGACGAGCAGCGGACCCGCTTCACCATCCGCCAGGTCGACCCGGTGCGGCAGTGGAAGCTCAGCCCGATGGACCTGGCCTCCCTGGACCGGTGGGACGACTACACCGAGGCCAAGGTCGCGATGTTCCGGGAGACCGACACCGAGCAGGCGCCCTGGACGGTGGTGAAGAGCAACGACAAGAAGCGGGCCCGTGTGGAGGCGATGCGCACGGTGCTGTGCCGTTTCGACTACTGCGACAAGGACGAGGAGGTCGTGGGCGTGCCCGACCCGAGGATCGTCGGCGCCGCCGCGAACCTGCTCGAGGCCGGCGAGGCCTGAGCCATCCCGCGGGCCGGTGCGGGAAAGGCCGGCCGGGCCGTTTCGGCCGGCCCGGGCGGCTCTCGGGGGACGGCGCGTTCAGCCGCCCGCGACCCGCACGGTCACCGTCCAGTCCCGCAGGGCCAGGCAGGCGACCTGGTCCGGGGCGGTGGGAGTGGGGCACAGCGGCTGGGTGGCGTGCAGCCGCGCCGTGCCGGGGGCGACGGCACGATAGGCGGCGATGGTGTCGCCGCGGGGGGCGCCGATGCCCGCGTTGATGGGAGTGAGGACGCCGCCCTCGCTGGTGACGGGGGACCACGGGCGGTCCGGCGTGCCGTCGAGGGTGACGCGGATCGTGCCGCCGGGGGTGACGCAGACGGTACGGCCGGTGTCCCCGGCGGTGAGCGCGACCGCGGCCGCGCAGGTTCTCGGCGTACCGGTCCCTGTCCCCGTCCCGGTACCGCTCCCGGGACCGGCGGTTCCGGTGCCGCTCGGGGAACTGCTGGGGATCGGGCCCGTGGGGCCGCCGCCGGACTGCGTGCCGCAGCCGGCCAGCAGGAGTGCGGTCACCGCCACGGCCGCGGCTGCCGTATGACGCATGGAGGCATCCTTTCCGCTCTGACGTGTCTGACGCGTCTTTGACGTAGCGCGGTCGCGAAAGGGTCCCCGCCGCCGCCCGGCACCCGCCGGGCTCCTCTCTCGTCCGCCGTCCGCTCCTCGACCCTGTCGCGGCGCCGTCGACCTGATCGTCGGCGGGCAGACCACGGCTGCCGGGGAACGGGACGAGTCCGTGACGTTCCTGCGCCCCCTGGGCGCGCCGGTGGCGGCCCGCGTCCTGCGTTTCCACGCCGACGACCCACCCGCCGTCGTCGCGGCCTGGGGGTGGGCGCGGCGCCGGGGCTCCGGTAACGTAACCGTCCCCAGCAGCGGACGTACCGAGGAGGTGAGACCCATAACCGCCATGTCAGGTTGGGTGCTCTCCTCCCGCGGCCTCCAGGTCCGGACGACGTCCTAGGCCGTCGAGAGCGCCCCGCGGCGCCCCGAAAGGCCTCCATGTCCTCCGCTCCACCCGCGTCCTCCGGTTCCTCCCCCTCCGGTTCCTCCGCCTCCGGCTCTTCCGGTCCGCCGCCCGCCGGCTCCGCTCCTTCCGTGCCGGGCTCCCCCTCCGCCGTCGTCTCCGCGCTCCGTGCGGCCGGCTGCGTGTTCGCCGAGGACGAGGCCGAACTGCTGCTGTCCACCGCCCGGACACCCGCCGAACTCGCCGCCATGGTGGAGCGCCGGGTCGCCGGGCTCCCACTCGAACATGTGCTGGGCTGGGCCGAGTTCTGCGGGCTGCGGATCGCGGTCGGCCCCGGGGTCTTCGTCCCCCGCCGCCGTACGGAGTTCCTCGCGCGAGAGGCAGCCGCGCTCGGGCGCGCCCTGGGCCGGCCCGGCGCCGTCGTGGTCGACCTGTGCTGCGGCTCGGGCGCGGTGGGCGCCTTCCTGGCCGCCACGCTCGACCGCCCCGTGCTGCACGCGGCCGACATCGACCCGGCCGCGGTCACGTGCGCCCGTCGCAACCTCGCGGCGGCGGAGGGCGACGTCCACGTCCACGAGGGAGACCTCTACGACCCTCTTCCCGCGCGGCTGCGCGGCCGCGTCGACGTCCTGGTCGCGAACGTGCCGTATGTCCCCAGCGCGGCGGTCGCCCTCCTTCCCCCGGAGGCCCGCGATCATGAGTCCCGTGTCGCCCTCGACGGCGGGGCCGACGGCCTGGACGTCCTCCGCCGGGTCGCCGCGGCGGCGCCCGCGTGGCTCGCGCCGGGTGGGCGGCTCCTCTTCGAGACCGGCGAGGAGCAGGCCGGGGCGGCGGTCGCCGCGGTCTCGCGGGCCGGGCTGGAGGCGCGGGTGGCCGTGTCGGAGGAGCTGTACGCGACGGTCGTGATCGCCGCGGCCCCCTCGGCATAGCGCGGTCGGAGCGCCTCGTCGCCCCCGGGCCCGGTGCGCTCGGGGGCGGCCGCCGGCTCTGCGGACCGGAATTCCTCGCTCCGTGTTCATGCGCTGTCACCGCAGCGTCGATATCCGGCCCGATAAGTGACGCGGGCCACATGGCCTGCGTCACGTAATGGGCGATTTGTTCGGTCCGGTATGTGACGTGGCCGACATGGCGTACGCCACTTTCGGGGTTCCTTAGTAGATCGCGTCGCATCATCCCCTTCCCGCGCCTGAGCGCCGGGACTTTCGTCCCTGGTCCCACAACTAATCCCCTTAGTAGCAGGGGTGCATTGACCTCGGGATTTAAGTCGGCCAACAATTCATGGCGTACCCCACGGAAGAGGAATTACTCGAATGCAGATCTCCGCTATGTCGAAGCTCAACCGCGTCGCCAAGGCCAAGAAGATCTCCCTCGGCTGCGCCGCCGCCGGCGTCGCCGTCGTCGCCGGTGGCGTGGCCATGGCCCCCGCCGCCTCCGCCGCCCCCGCGGCGCAGTCGGGCTCCGTCAGCACGTGGATCAACGAGTCCCTGGCAGTGATGCGCGCCCACGGCATTCCGGGCACCTACAACGGGATCTACAAGAACCTGATGCGCGAGTCCTCGGGAAACCCGAACGCCATCAACGGCTGGGACTCGAACGCGGCCAAGGGAATTCCCTCCAAGGGTCTGATGCAGGTGATCGACCCGACCTTCAAGACGTACCACGTTCCCGGCACCTCGTGGAACATCTACGACCCGGTCGCCAACATCACTGCAGCCTGCAACTACGCGGCTCACGTCTACGGCACGATCGACAACGTCAACTCGGCGTACTGATCGCCTGCGGAAAGCTTTTCCCGGAACTCCCCCGGCGGCCACGACCGCCCGGGGGTTTTCCCCTTTTCTTGTCCGGCGTTCCGCCTCGCCCCGCTTCCCGCCCGTCAGCGGGTGGCGGAGGCCCGGTGAGGTGCGCCGGTAGGCGCACGCGCCCCAGGACCTCGGGCGTACGACGGTGCGAGCCGGTTCTCGCCGTGTCCGGAGGGCGCGACGCGGGCAGGCCGCACGAACACCGGGGCAGGGCTCGAACCTGCGTCCCCCCGGTCCCGAGCCGGGCGCTCCACCATTGAGCTTCCCGGTGCCCGTGCGGCCGACGAGGGCAGGGCTCGAACCTGCGTCCTGCCGGTTAAGAGCCGGCTGCTCCACCACTGAGCTTCCTCGTCGGTGCCACGATCCTGGCCGCCCCGGCGACCGGGCGTCAACGCAATTGGCCGTCGAGGCGCCTCGGTCACACCCGGACGCCGAGGTCCTCCGCCGCCGGGCGGGGCGGACGCCCCGAGAAGAGGCCCGCCGACCGCAGGACGCCGGCCAGCACCGGGTCGCCGACCTCCACTCCGTGCACGAGCTCCGGCGTGGGCCGGAAGGGCGCCGGGGCCGCCGCCGGCCGCGGCTGTGTCCAGCCGCCCGCGACGGGGTCGACGCCGTGACGCCGGCAGACCTCCTCCACCAGCGAGCGCGGGCACTGCGCCTCGCCGCGCAGCACCTCCCAGGGCGGCGGCAGCTCGGCCCACACCGCGGTGTCCGGATGGAGTCCCCCGCCGGTCGAACGGTGCCAGGCGGCCACGTCGGCGGCGACCAGGAGCAGCACCTTGCCGGGGCAGAGCCGCTCGACGAGCTCTTCGGCGTCCATGGCCCGCAGGAGCGCGAACCAGTGGGTCCGGGCCTTGGTCCAGGCCCGGGCGGTCTGGTTCCAGGTGGTCGAGTCGTCGCCGCGGCGCACGATCATCGTCGCCCGGTCCAGGGGCTGCCGCCGCCATGCGGTCTCGAGCAGCTCGGCGACGTCCAGCAGGAAGCGGTACCAGATCCCGAGCAGCCGCCCCCGCTGTCGGTCGTCGAGGTGGCCGAGCACCTCGGCGGTGGGGTGGACGTGCGCGACGGCGTACCAGTTGGTGTGGTGCGGCTGCCGCCGCAGTTCGCCGAACAGGGCGTCCGCCACCTCGTCGTACGCGCGCTGCTGCCCCGAGACGGTGAACTCGCTGCGCAGGTTGGCGCGGGCGGTGAGGTAGGCGACGAAGGCCGCGGTCGGGGCGTCGGCCGCGAACTCCTCGTAGGCCAGCCGATAGGCGAGTCCGCTCTTGCCGGCCAGCGTCACCTCCCGCTTGCGCTGCTCGACCAGGATGCGCGCCAGCTTGGCCTCCATGCGGCGCAGCAACCGGAACCGCTTGTTGTACTGCCGCTTCGACATCTCCCCGAGCCCGGCCTCCGCGCGCCCGGCCCGGTCGAGGCGGTCGCTGAGGAAGTCGCTGGCCCCGAAGCGCTTGGCGATCCGCTCGCCGGCCGCCCGGATCGCCGCCTCCACCTGCGCCGGATCATCCCCGGAGGCGTCCGGCAGCCCGGGGAACAGCTCCGCGGCGCGGGCCAGCTGGAGCTGGGCGCCGACGGGCCGGGCGAAGTCCTCCGACATCGAGGTGTAGCCGTGCCACAGCGCCTTCAGCGAGCCGCTCGCGGCCTTCTCCAGCGCGCGCCGGGTACGGCGGGCGGGCTGACGGACGGTGCCGTCGAGCAGCCGGAGGGCGAGGTCGGCGATGTCCTCGGGTCGCTTGCGCCGGTCGAGGGACGCGTGCAACTCCCGCAGGACGGAGGTGTTCTGGGACATGCGCCCAGGCTGACGCACGCGGCGGCGCGAGCACCACCGGTTAATCCTCTGATCGTCAACTTCTGGTTGACGACCCACGTGCGTCAACCTATAGTTGACGCATGACGCAGCAGATCCGGCTCGATGACCTGATCGAAGCCATCAAGAAGGCCCACAGCGACGCCCTCGACCAGCTCGCGGACGCCGTCATCGCCGCCGAGCACCTGGGCGAGGTCGCCGACCACCTCATCGGGCACTTCGTCGACCAGGCCCGGCGGTCCGGCGCCTCGTGGACCGACATCGGCAAGAGCATGGGCGTGACCAAGCAGGCCGCCCAGAAGCGCTTCGTGCCCAAGGACCCCGGCGCCCCCGACCTCGACCCCTCGCAGGGCTTCTCGCGCTTCACCCCGCGCGCCCGCAAGGTCGTCATGGCCGCCCACGCCGAGGCGAAGACCGCCTCGAACCCCGAAGTCCGCCCCGAGCACCTCGCCCTCGGGCTGCTCAGCGAACCCGACGCCCTCGCTGCCCGTGCCATGGCGGCCCAGGGCGTCACCCTCGACGCCGCCCGCGCCGCCCTGACCGCCTCCCTCCCCGAGGCCGTGGCCGAGGCGCCCGAACTCGTCCCGTACGACCTCGGCTCCCGCAAGGTCCTCGAACTGGCCTTCCGCGAGGCACTCCGCCTGGGCCACAACTACATCGGCACCGAGCACCTCCTCCTCGCCCTCCTCGAACTGGAGGCGGGTGACGGCCCGCTGACCTCCCTCGGCCTCGACAAGACCACCACCGAGGCCCACGTCGCCGCGGCGCTGGCCGAGCTCGTGGAGGGCACGCACGAGGAGAAGTAGGGAGGCCGGACCCGGGCCCGCAACGCCGTTCCGGGCGGTGCGCGGGTGGCGCGCAGGCGGTTCCCACGGCGCCTCGGGAGCGGTGCGGGAGGCCCCCCGCCTCGCCCGGCCCCGGCCCCGGCGCGGGCCCCGGTGCCGCGTCGGCATCTCCGCACCGGTGCTGGGCGGTGCGCCGGTACGCCGGCCGGGGCGGCCGGCGCCCAGGCGGTGCGGGGACGTCGCCGTTCCAGCAGCGGGCAGGCGTCAGTGCGTATACGCGGGCCCACGCGGTGCGGGGACGTCGCGTGGGCCGTGGTTGCATGAGGCGTCACGGCCCCACCTGGGAGGAACAGAACCCTGAACACCACGACCGCGGAGGCGCTGTCCGTCGCGCTGCTGCTCCTCGTGCTCGCCGGTGCGGTGATCCGGCCGTTCGGCCTTCCGGAGGCGGTGATCGCCGTCCCGGCCGCCGCGGTGGCCGTGGGGAGCGGGGCGATCCCGCTGGAGCACGCGCGGGAGGAGGCCGCCCGGCTGGGGCCGGTGATCGGGTTCCTGGCCGCGGTCCTGGTGCTGGCCAAGCTCTGCGACGAGGAGGGGCTGTTCCGCGCCGGCGGGGCCTGGATGGCCGAGGTGGCCCGGGGACGGCCGCGGCGGTTGCTCGGGGCGGTGTTCGTGCTCGCCTCGGCGGTGACGGCGGTGCTGAGCCTCGACGCCACGATCGTGCTGCTGACCCCGGTGGTGTTCGCGACCGCCGCGCGGCTGGGGGTGCGGCCCAAGCCCCACGTGTACGCCTGTACGCACCTGTCCAACACCGCCTCGCTGCTGCTGCCCGTCTCGAACCTGACGAACCTGCTGGCGTTCGCGGCCAGCGGGCTGAGCTTCACCCGCTTCGCCGGGCTGATGGTGCTGCCGTGGCTGGTGGCGATCGCGGTCGAGTACGTCGTCTTCCGCCGCTGGTTCGGCGCCGACCTGGCGGCCGCCGTCCCCGTCCCGGATGGTGCGGGGACCCCGCCGCTGCCGGTGTTCGCCCTGGTCACGGTGGTCTGCACACTGGCGGGCTTCGTCGTCACCCCGGCGCTCGGCATCGATCCGGCGTGGGCCGCCGCGGCCGGGGCGCTGGTGCTGGCGCTGCGGGCGGTGGCGCGGCGGCGGATGACGGTGCGCGCCGTGGCAGGGGCGGCCGGGGTGCCGTTCCTGGCGTTCGTGCTGGCGCTGGGCGTGGTGGTTCGGGCCGTGGTCGACAACGGGCTCGCCGACGCGCTGGGCCGGATCGTGCCGGGCGGCACCGGGCTGCCCGCGCTGCTCGGCGTCGCGGCGCTCGCCGCCGTCCTGGCCAACCTGATCAACAACCTGCCCGCCGTGCTGGTCCTGCTGCCGCTGACCGCACCCGCCGGGCCCGGCGCGGTCCTGGCCGTCCTGCTTGGGGTGAACATCGGCCCCAATCTGACCTACGCGGGTTCCCTGGCGACCCTGCTGTGGCGGCGTATCGTGCACGAGCACGAACACGACGTGGACCTCAAGGAGTTCACCGTCCTCGGCCTGCTCACCGTGCCCGCGGCGCTGGGCCTGGCGGTGGTGGCGCTGTGGGGTTCGCTGCACGTCCTCGGAGGCTGATGTCCGTGATCGTGACCGCCTGGGTCACCGAAGGAACCTGGCCCGCCTGCGTCGACGCCGTCCGCATGCACGCCCCGGAGGACGCCGACGTCCTCCTGCTGCACGTCAGCGGCCTGGACGTCCCCGGTCTTGCGCACGCCGCCTACGCCGGGCTGCTGGGCCGCGGCCACCCGGAGCACGACCCGGGCGCCCGGCTGGAGGACCTCGAGGCGGAGTGCGCCGCACGGCTGCTGGACGCCGCCGCCCGGCGGCTGGGCCGCCCGTGCCGGCGGGAGGAGCGGGAGGGCCGGGTGGAGCGGGAGGTGGTCGCCGCCGCGGCCGGGACCGATCTGCTGGTGATGGCCCGCGACGGCGACCCGGCACGGCTCGGGCCGCGGAGCCTGGGCCCCGCGGGGCGCTTCGTCGTCGACCACGCGCCCTGCCCGGTCCTCCTGGTGTGGCCCGAGGCCGCCCCGGACGTGACGACGCTCCCCCCGCCCCCGCCCCACTGACCGGGGCTCAGCGCGCGGCGCCCGGCAGCTGCCTGACGCCGTCGACGGCGGCGCGGGTCAGTACCGCGCTGGTGAAGACGACCGTGCCGCGCGGCACGACCCCGTCGGGGTCCGGCTCGGCCTGGACGGTGCGCTCGCCGAGGAAGACGTGGGTCTTCCGGTCGAAGATCCACTCCGTGCGCTGCCCGCTGGCCTCGTCCAGCCGTGCCACCGCGACGCCGTGCCGCCCGGTGGCGTCCACCGCGTCGTCCACGGCGACCACGCCGGGGATCCGGGCGGCAGCCTTGTAGAGCGCCGCGGTCAGTGCGGCCGGCGGGTAGCTCTCGCCCAGCAGGTCGCCGATGGTGGTGAAGGCCTCCTGGTCGGGGCTGTCGCCCATGCCCTTCGTCTCCTCGTAGATCCTGGCCAGGAGCGCGCGGGGGTCGGTGGGCAGGGTGGCGAGGTAGTCGTAGCTCGGCGCGTTGAGGGTCGGCCGGGGTACGTCGCCGTGCTCGTCGGCGCCTGCCAGCGTCCTGCCCCCCGGGCCGGTGGTGCCGGGCTCGATCAGCCAGCCGTCCCTGCCGTCGCGGGACTCCCATGACTGGCGCCGGTGCAGCGGGGTGCCGGCCAGGCTGGTCGTGCCGTGCACGTGCCGCACGACGGTGCCGGCCGACTTCGACTCGATGTAGACGTACTGGCCCTCGCCCACCGGCGCGGCGGGCGACTCGGCGGCGGCCAGCGAGACGGTGTCCAGCAGGCGGGCGGCGCCCTCCGGGTCCGCGGCGCCCAGGCGGGTGGTCAGGGCGGGGCCCGTGGCGGGGGTCCTGGAGCCGCCGCCCGCGCCGGTGGGGTCCGCGCCGCCGAACACGTACAGGCCGGTCGCCAGGGCCCCGGCCAGCACGCCCGCGGCCAGCGGGACGAGGACCATGCGGCGCAGGAACGGGTTGCGGCGCGCGGGCGCGCGGGTGGCGGCGGGGGACGGGCCGCGGCTCGCGGTGAGGTCCTCGTGGATCCGGGTCATCAGGCGCTCCTTGTGCAGCTGGTGACGGTCCGCCGGAAGATCCCGCTCCACGCGCGGCAGGAGACGGGCGGTCTCCTCCCATTCCGAGGGATGGGCGTTCATCGGGTTCCTTCCTGTGCGGGCCGGACCGCGTTCGCGCGGTCCCCTTCTGTCTGTCGGCGGCGAGCCGCGGGTTCCCTTTCCGCGTCGGCGAGCCTGCGCAGCCTCGTGCGGGCCCGGGACAGGCGGGAGCGCACGGTGCCGACCGGGATGCCGAGGGCCTCGGCGGCCTCGGCGTACTCCAGGCCCTCCCACAGGCACAGCGTCAGCACCTCGCGCTCGGGGCGGCGCAGCCGGGCGAGGGCGGTGAGCACGACCGCGAGACGGCGCCGGTCGTCGACCCGGCCGGCCACCAGGTCGGCGTGGTCGGGCACCTCGAGCGCGGCCGCCCCGGCCTGGGCGCCGGCGGCGATCGCGGCCCGGTAACGGCGGTTGCCGCGGCAGTGGTTGCGCGCGAGGTTGGTGGCGACACCCAGCAGCCACGGCCGCAGCGAGCCCCCCTCGGGATCGACGCGCTCCCGCAGCCGCCAGGCCTCCAGGAAGGTGGCCGACATCACGTCCTCGGCGACCGACCAGTCGGCGGTCAGCCGGAAGGCGTGGTTGTAGACGGTACGGGCGTACGCGTCGAACAGCTCCGCGAAGGCGGCGGGGTCCCCGTCCCGTACCCGGGTACGTACTTCAGTGGTCACCTCTGTCGGCTGTCCGTCCGGCCCCCGCGGGTTCCCGTGACCCGCGTCATGCCGCGACCCCGCCGGGGGGCGCGGGCTCGAAGGGCATCACCTTGTCCTGCCCGGGCCCCACCACGTGGACGGTGCTCTCGGGGACCTCTTGCCAGACGTCCGGCAGGTCGCCCAGGGGCTCGGACACCACGAGCCGGGTCTCCTCCGACGCGCCCCGCAGGAACCACAGGTCCGGGTGCAGCTCGCGCAGCGAGTCCACCTTGCCGCTGTGGAACAGCGACCGCGACGCGTGCTCGGTGGAGTAGCGGAAGGCCCACAGGCTCTCCCCGTCGGAGACCGCGACCGTCATCTGGACGGGGAACTCGACCCCGTGCTCGCGGCCGGTCCGCTCCACCAGCCCCGCCATCCGCGCCACGGCGCCGGGTACGTCCTGGTCGAGGCCGAAGGTGAGCGCGAGCAGGAACATCACCTCGGTGTCCGTCGAGCCCTCGATGGCGGAGAACAGCACCGGGTCGACGGCGAGCGAGAGGTCGCGGCGCAGCCGGTGGAAGTCGGTGATCTCGCCGTTGTGCATCCACAGCCAGCGGCCGTGCCGGAAGGGGTGGCAGTTGGTCTGCTGGACCGCGGTGCCCGTCGACGCCCGTACGTGGGCGAAGAACAGCGGCGAGGTGACGTGGCGCGAGATCTCCCGCAGGTTGCGGTTGTTCCACGCGGGCCCGACGTCCCGGACGATCGCCGGGGTGTCCAGGTGGTCCGTGGCGTACCAGCCGATGCCGAAGCCGTCCCCGTTGGTCGTCTCCACGCCCAATCGGGAGTGCAGGCTCTGGTCGATCAGGGAGTGCCGCGGTTTGTAGAGCATGTCGTCGAGCAGCATGGGCGTTCCCGTGTAGGCGAGCCATCGGCACATGAGCACCTCTCCCTTCGTCTTGCCGGCGACCTCCGGGGGGGGGCCGGCCCTCCTCAGGCGTCGGTCAGGGCGACCTCCGCCCAGATCGTCGTGCCCTCCTGGGTGTGGCGCGTGCCCCAGCGTCCGGTGACCTGGGCCACCAGCAGCAGCCCCCGTCCGCCCTCGTCGAAGACCCGGGCCCGGCGCAGGTGGGGGGCGGTGCCGCTGCCGTCGGAGACCTCGACGACAAGGGTGGAGTCGTGGGGTGGTGTCGACGGCGGTGAGCTGGACGCGCGGGGTGTGCCGCAGCGGGTCGCTGAGCGGGGGAGAGCGTGATCGTCCAGGTGCGCGGCACCGGTGCCGCGCGTGAGCGGACGCGCGGGTGGAGGTCGCTCGCCTCCCCGCTGGCCAGGACGCGCCGCACGCCCTCATCGAGGGCCTCTCCCGCGCTGCCGGGCAGGAACTCCGAGGGGCGTTGGCCCCGCAGTTGCTCCTCGGTGCGTCCGGCCTCGCGCCGCATGCCCAGGCTGGTGCGCAGCGTCCGCAGCTCGTCGTCGAAGATCGCCATGGGCAGGATGGCCTGGTCGAAGGCATCCTCGACCAGGCCGTCCACCGCTCCCCAGCGCCGCCGGTCCACCGGCGAGAGCACGATGAGGCGCTGCGGCCGGCCGAGCACGTCCAACGACGGGTAGATGCGCACGGAGACCTCCAGCGGGCGGCCGTCCCGGCGGCGCAGCAGCGAGCTGCCGCCCCGGCCGAAGGGCGTCGCGAGGAACCACTCGGTGGAGCGGTCGGCCTCCGTGCCCAGGAGCCGGACCGCGGGCCGCCCCACGACCTCGGCGTGCCCGTACCCGAGCAGTCGCTCGGCCTCGCTGCTCCAGCCCGTGACGACGCCGTGGGCGTCGACGACGGCCGTGGCCGGGACGGTCGGATCGGGCCGGGGAGGGAAGCCGCCCTCGGCATCGTCGTCGCCGCTCGAGTCCCGCATCGCCATCCGTCGCCGTTCTCGCCCGTCCTCTCCGGCCCGCCTCCAGCACGGGGCTGCCCGGCCCCACCTCCACATCTACCGCTCCTGGTGCGTGCCCGCAGGTCGGCGCGAGGACGCCGCGGCCGCTGTGTTCCGCCTTTTCCTCCACAGCCTGTGGACGAAGAGGCGGATCGCCCGCGCCCCTTCCTCCGTACGACGGGTGTCGCATCGGGTACAACCATGCGCCGTCGTCGGAGGTCTGGTCGGTTGCCCCGGCCCTGCCGCGGGGCGACCGACCAGACAGGCGACGACCGGGGAACGCCGCGGGGGGGCGGCGTCCGGGCGCGGACGGAGGACCCGTACGACCATGGACAGGCACGACGGAAGCGGCATCGACCCCGCCGACCAGTGGGTCCTCGACCCGGACACCGGCGCCTACCGGCTGCGACTGCCCTCCGACGCCCCTCCGGCCCCCACGGTGCCGCGGCAGGGCGGGCGGCAGGTACCGCGGCAGGGCGGGCGGGCGCGCCCCGAGGAGCGGCCGCCCGCTCCCGCCCCGGGCGGACGGCGCCGCGCCGGCGCCCCGCCCTCCCGCAGGGCGAAGCGGTCCGTGAAGCGCAGGGTGCTGATGTGGACGGCGGGGACGCTCGGATTCCTGGTGCTCGGGGGCAGCGCCGGCGCCTACCTCCTCTACCGGCACTTCGACGGCAACATCGCCACCGTGGACGTCGGCACGGCCGGCAGCAAGAACGCGACCAGCAAGGAAGCGGTGAACATCCTGGTCATCGGCACCGACAGCCGCCAGGGCCTCGGCGCGAAGTACGGGGACGCCGGGAGCGTCGGCCACGCCGACACCACGATCCTCTTCCATGTGGCGAAGGACCGGTCGAACGCGACCGCGATGAGCATCCCGCGCGACATGGTCACCGGCATCCCGGACTGCCCGACCAAGCAGAAGGACGGCTCCACCAAGACGATCCCCGGGACGCCGCAGGGGCGGTTCAGCCCGCGCTTCAACGAGAGCCTGGGCCAGTCGGGCCGCGACCCGGGCTGCACCATGCGGACCGTCACGGAGATCACCGGCCTGCCGGTCGACCACTTCGTCCTGGTCAACTTCGAGGCCGTGAAGACCCTGTCCACAGCGGTCGGCGGGGTGCCGGTCTGCCTCACCCACCCCATCAAGGACACGACCCGCGACGGCGAGGGCTCCCATCTGGACCTGCCGGCGGGGCCGAGCAAGGTCCAGGGCGAGCAGGCCCTGGCCTTCGTCAGGACCCGGCACTCCCTGAAGAACGGCAGCGACCTGGACCGCATCGACCTGCAGAAGCAGTTCCTGGCGTCGATGATCCGCCAGATGAAGTCCGGCGACACCCTCACCGACCCCACGAAGCTCTTCAAGCTGGCGAACGCGGCCACCAAGTCGCTCACGGTGGACACCGGCATCGGCGGCGTCGCGAAGCTCACCGAGCTCGCCAAGGACCTGAGCCGGGTCGATCCCGAGCACATCACCTTCACGACGCTCCCGGTCAAGGACAACCCGGCCGAGGGGACGAGGCACGCGACGGTCGTGGTGGACGACACAAGGGCGCCCGCGCTCTTCAAAGCGATCAAGGACGACGTCTCGCTGACCAAGCCGAAGAAGAAGCCCGCGGCCGCCGACAGCAAGCTCCGCGGCCCCAAGGCGGACCCGTCGCAGGTCCGGGTGGACGTGTTCAACGGCGGCGGCCCCCAGGGCGCGGCTCAGGAGACCCTGCAGTGGCTGCAGAACACCAAGGGCGTCACCCACGCCACCAACGGCGGCAACGCCGGCGGCGGCAAGCAGGACCGCACCACCCTGGAGTACGCGCCCGACCAGGCCGACCAGGCCCGGGCCCTGGCCGCGATGATGGGGCTGCCCGCCTCCGCCCTGCGCCCCGCGGCGGACGACCCCGCGGCGGACGACGCCACCGGCGCGGACGACGCCACCTCCGGCGCGAACATGACCCTGACCCTCGGCGGCGACTACCTGGGCGCCGGGAATCCGCTCGCCGAGCCGGACCGGCTCCCTGAGACCATCCCGCAGTCGCGGGCCGACAAGCAGGAGTGCGTCGGCTGAGCCCCGGCGAGCCGCCGCCCGGGCCGCGCCGACTCGGCGTCGACCCCTGACGCTCGCTCGGCGCGCGCCCGACCCCCGCCGGCGGCGGTCGCTTCCGTCGCCGCGGCCCGGGGCCGCTCAGAGCCGTCCGACGTCCACCACGGCCCGGGCGAAGGCGGCGGGCGCCTCCTGCGGCACGTTGTGCCCGATGCCCGGCAGTGTGCGGTGCGCGTACTTCCCGGTGAACTTGGCCCGGTAGGCCGAGCCGTTGCCCGGCGGGGTGAAGGGATCGACCGCCCCGTCGAGGGTGATCGTGGGCACGGTGACGACGGGCTGTCGGGCGAGCCGCGCCTCGATGTCGTCGTAGCGCGGCTCGCCCTCGACCAGGCTCAGCCGCCAGCGGTAGTTGCCGATGACGATGGGGACGTAGTCGGGGTTGTCGAAGGCCGCCGCGGTGCGGTCGAACGTGGCGTCGTCGAAGCCCCACGTCGGGGAGTTGAACGTCCAGACGAGCCGGGCCAGATCGTGCCGGTTGCGCTCCAGGCCCTTCCGTCCCCGTTCCGTGGCGAAGTAGTACTGGTACCACCACGCCCATTCGGTCTTCGGCGGCAGCGGCTGCTTGTTCGCCTCGCGGTCGGTGATCAGGTAACCGGTCACCGAGACGAGCCCCTTGACCCGCTCGGGCCACAGCGCCGCGATGATGTCGGCGGTCCGCGACCCCCAGTCGAAGCCGGCGAGGACCGCCTTCTTGATGCCCAGGGCGTCCATGAGCGCGAGGATGTCCAGGGCGAACACCGCCTGCTGCGCGTCGCGCGGCGTCGAGCGGGACAGGAAGCGCGTCGTCCCGTGGCCGCGCAGGTAGGGGACGATCACCCGGTACCCCTTCGCGGCCAGCAGCGGCGTGACGGCGGCGTAGCTGTGGATGTCGTACGGCCAGCCGTGGAGGAGGATCACCGCGGGCCCGTCGGCCGGTCCGGCCTCCACGTAGCCGACGTCCAGCACCCCGGCCTCCACCTGCTTCAGCGGGCCGAACGCCTCGGTGCCGCCCGGCCGTTCCTTGCCGGGGTCCATAGGCGGCGCCGGCTTGTCCCCGGCCGGGCCGGTCGTCGCGCATCCGGTGACGATCCCCAGCGCGGCCGCGACCGCTCCCGTGCCGGCGATCGTGCCGAAGGTCCGCCTGTCGATCATCTGATGCCTTCCGTGGGACGCGGGCCCGGGCCCTGGGGCAGGCCCCGCACCGAGGTGGGTCACGCACTGGGGTACGCCATGCCCTCTGCCGCGCCGCCCGCGTCGCCGGACCGGCGAACGTCATCCGTTCGGCACAGGTCCCGGCGGGCGCGGTGAGGGCCGGACGGGTGAAGTCGGCGGCGTGGCGCAACCGGTGGGCGCGACGGGGCTGTCCTGCACGGCGAGTCCGGTCGACACCGTCCGAGGTCCGAGGGGAAACACCATGAGCCTTCTCGATACTCCGCAGCAGTCACTGGGTGGCGCCCCGCTGGGGGCACACCTGGCCGCCGTCGACGCGCGCTGGGTCGAGCTCCACGCCGCGCTCATCGCGGCCGGGGTGCCACCGCTCCCCGGGGACAGCGACGCCGTGCACACCCTCGCCCGGCAGCTCGACGACGCTACCGTCAGCGCCGTCGTCGCCTGGATCGACAGCGCCGCCTCCCGCTGAACCCGGCCCGGCCGCGGCCCTTGTGACAGTCATGTGACGGGAATTGTGGCGTCCGCCACGGCCGGGAGGGGCGGCGGCCTGATGGCATCGCCGGATGCGCACCCCCGCATTCTTCCTCCCGGCCGTGCTCGCCGGTGCCCTGCTCCTCGCCACGGCCTGCGATAGCCCGCACCGAGACGACCGCGGTGCCTGCGCCCCCTCGGCCGTGCCGGTCAGCGCCGAGCCCGAGGGGGACGGCGACGTCGAGATCACCGCCGTGAGCGGCCGGCCCGCCCACTGCCCCGGCCCCCCGTTCCACGTCGTGTTCCGCGTGACCAACCACGCCGGCGAACTCCTCACCTACACCGTCACGTTCGGGCTCACCGCAGGTGCCGGGCGGGCCCTGGCGGACGAGCCGCACACGGGTGTCCGCGGTTCCGCCCGGCCGCACGGTGCGGAGTGAGGCCGACCTGGCCGCACCGCTCACACCGCGGTCCACCGTGGAACGGGTGCGCGTCGTCAAGGTCAGGAGCGTCCCGACGGACGAGGCGCCCGCCGCGGCAGGCGTCTGCCCGCTGTCCGGGCTGCGGCTCACCGCCGACGACGGCGACGCCGCCATGGGGCTGCGGGTGGTGGGGCTGCGCCTGGAGAACTGCTCGTCACATCTCCGCCGCGTCGAGGGCTATCCGCTGGTCCAGCTCCTCGACGAGGAGCACGAGCCCGTCACGGGCGTCGAGGTCGTGCGCGGTGGCGGAGGTGTCGCCCTCGTGCCGGGCTTCGACGACGCGCCCCGCCCCGTCACCCTGGAGCCGGGACAGAGCGCGACCGCGGGCCTGATGTGGCGCAACACCGTCACCGACGGCACGCCGGTGCTGGCCCCCTATGCGAGGGTGCGGGCGACACCCGGCGCCCCCGCGGTGATGGTGGTCCCGGAAATCGACCTCGGCACCACGGGGAAGCTCGGCGTCAGCGCCTGGAAGGCCGATCCGGCGACCGCGGCCCCGGCCTCATGAACCGCTGATCCCTCCTCCCGTCCGCACGAAGGCCCCGGCTCCCCGGGGCCTTCGTGCTGTGCGGGCCGCGCCGTCCCCCCGCGCGGATGTCACGGTTCCGTCCCGAGGCGCGCTGGCGGCCACCTCATTTGACACGGCTCGCCTCGCCCTCTCATCATCATTCCACTAATCGAGTAGCTAAAGGGTGTTGAAGCCTCGTGGAGTTCCGCATCGACAGGCGCAGCGGGATCGCCGCCTACCAGCAGATCGTCCAGCAGACCAAACAGGCCCTGCGGCTGGGCGTCCTGATGCCGGGGGACCGGCTGCCCACCGCCAAGGAGGTCGCGGAGACCAGCGCCGTCAATCCGAACACCACGCTCAAGGCCTACCGCGAACTGGAACGCGAGGGGCTGGTCGAGCCGAGGCCGGGACTCGGCACCTTCATCCGCCGCTCACTGGCCCGCCCCCAGGCGGGCGCCGACTCCCCGCTGCGCGGGGAACTGGAGGCGTGGATGACCCGGGCCCAGCAGGCGGGTCTGGAACGGGAGGACGTCGCCGCGCTGGTCGCGGCCGTCCTGCAGGAGCGGTACGCCGGTGCGACGGCGGCCGACGGGACACCGGAAGGTCGGGAAAAGAGGATGACCAGTGCGTGACGCCACGGACCCCATGGACAGGGGCGGCCCGGTGGAGGAGTCGGCGATCGAGGCTCATGGAGTCGGCCGCAAGTACCGGCGCGGCTGGGCCCTGCGGGACTGCTCGTTCCGCTTGCCGGCCGGCCGGATCTGCGGGCTCGTGGGCCCCAACGGCGCGGGCAAGACGACGCTGATGTCGATCGCCGCCAATCTGCTGGAGCCGACCGAGGGCACCCTCACGGTGTTCGGCGCGCAGCCCCAGTCGGCGGAGGCGGGACGCCGCACGGCGTTCCTCGCCCAGGAGAAGCCGCTGTTCCGCCGGTTCACGGTGGCCGAGACGCTGCGGCTGGGCCGCGAGCTCAACCCGGGCTGGGACCAGCGGGCCGCCGAGCAGATCGTCCGGGCGGGCAACGTGCCGATGGACGCGAAGGTCGGCACCCTCTCCGGCGGTCAGCGCACCCGCGTGGCCTTCGCCCTCGCCTTCGGCAAGCGGCCCGATGTGCTGCTTCTCGACGAGCCGATGTCCGACCTCGACCCGCTGGTGCGCCACGAGCTCATGACCACCCTGATGGCCGAGGCCGCCGAGCACGGCACCACGGTGCTGATGTCCTCCCACATGCTCAGCGAGCTGGAGAGCGTCTGCGACTTCCTGCTGGTCATCTCCGGCGGCGGCCTGCGGGTGGCCGGTGACGTGGACGAGATCCGCAGCGCCCATCTGCTGCTGCAGGGCGTCGCCGACGGTGGCGCCGGCGTTCCGGCCGAACTGGCCCGCCACACCGTGATCGAGTACCGCACCAGCGGGCGGCAGGCCACCGCCCTCATCCGCCCGGACGGCCCGGTCGGTGACCAGTGGCAGTCCCACAGCCCGCAGTTGGAGGAACTCCTGCTCGCCTATCTGCGTTCGCCGCACGTGCCGCCGCTGATCAGTCCGGTGGCCCAGATACCGGGTGTGTCGTACGGCACGCAGGGTCGGGGGGCGGCGGCATGAGCAACCTGACCGCGACCTCCTCCGCACCGTCCGAGCCCGCCGCCGCCGACCGCGGCGCCCGCCGCCCCCGGCTGAGCGGGATGATCTGGCTCGTCTGGCGCCAGCACCGTGCCGCCTTCTGGACGCTGCTGGCCCTGACGGCCCTCGCCGTGGCCTGGATGCTCTACCAGCGCGCCGGCCTGCTCGACCACCTCGCCGCGAAGGGCTGGCCCGCATCGGGTCCCGACCGGTGGATGGAGGACATCAGCCCGTACAGTTCCGAGCTCCTGAAGGCCGGTTACGGGCTCGGCTTCGTCCCCGTCCTTCTCGGGGTCTTCCTCGGCGCCCCGCTGCTCGCCGGCGACCTGGAGAGCGGCACGGCCAAGCTCGTCACCACTCAGGCCGCCCGGCCCGCCCGCTGGCTCGCCGCCAAGATCGGCATCAGCGCCCTGGTGGTCGTGGTCTGCACCGTCGCCCTGTCCTTCGCCTTCGGCCGGTGGTGGGCGCCGGTCAGCCGGCAGAGCTCCGTCATGGACTGGACCTCCGGCCAGGCGTTCGACACCACCGGGCCCGTGCCTGTCGCACTCGCGCTCTTCACCGTCATCGGCGGCGTCGCGATCGGCCTGCTCCTGCGCCGCACTCTGATCGCCATGGTCGTGACCTTCTTCTTCGCGGTCGCCGTCCAGGTGGCCTGGAGCTCCTACCGGCTCGATCTCGGCCATGTCCTCAGGATCACGACCGACACCGGTGTCGACGTCGGCGCCCCGAGCCCGCCCGCCGCCGCCTATCAGATCGACCAGTCGTACGTCACGGCGTCCGGGGAGACCCTCGGCTGGAGCACCTGCGTACACGCCGGGCCGGAGGAGGCCGTCGCGGCCTGCCAGCAGCAGAAGGGCATCGTGGGCTGGGCGGTGGACTACCTCCCCTTCTCGCAGATGAGCGGCATGCAGTGGCTGGGCGCCTCGATCCTCTTCGCCCTGACCGCCGCCCTCACGGTCTTTGTCTTCCTCTGGGGCCGCAAGCGCGTCGTCTGATGACGTGCACGGGTTGGGACGGCACGACCTCGGGGGACGCGCGGAGCGTCCACCCGGGGTCGTGCCGTCGAACGGCTGGGGAACCGCGGTCGGCAGGTGCACGCATCCGCCGAAAGTCTCGCGCGGACGACAACCCGGGACGTGGTCGCACGTCTGGGAGGTCAAAGGCACTGCCCAGGCGTGCCCGCTCAGCGTTCCCCCTCGAAGGAAGCCCATGCCAGCACCGCGACTGCGACCCCGCCCTCGACTCCGCGCCCCAGGCGCGGCCCCGACGCTCCGTGCGATCGTCCTGACCACCGCGTCCCTGGCCTCGCTCGCCGCCCTGACGGCGTGCGGGGGCCCGGCGTCCGAACCGGCCCGCGGCGCGGACCGCCAGGTGGCCTCCCTGCCGCCGTCGACGGACCGGCCGCCGGGCCAGGGCGCGCCCTCCGACCGCGCGGCGGGAGACTCCGGTCGTCCGCAACTGCGGCTGGACGACTCCCCCGAGCGCCGCAACCGCCTGATCGCCGCCTGGGACAAGTGCCTCCTGGAGCACGGCGCCAAGACGGGCGGTACCGGAGCTGCGCCGCCTCCGGGCGCGGAGCCGGGCGGGGAAGAGCCGGTGTTCGTCGCGGACCCGATTCCCGAGCGCGCCAAGAACGCGTGCGCCGACAAACTGCCCATCGGCCCGCCGGAACAGGATCCGGCCCTCAACCCCCACTACCGGGAGGACTGGCAGAAGGACGTCAGCTGCCTCCGCTCCAACGGGATCATGGTGCACCTCACCAGGGACACCAGCCTCAACCCGAACGGCCTCGGCTGGACCTATGACGACGACTACGTCGACACCCGCCAGGACACGTCGTCGATCGAGCAGGACTGCGAGCGGAAGGCCTTCGGTGGCGGCGAGTAGAGCGGCGCGGACCTCCAGGCGCACCACACGGCGGGCCCTCACCGTGGCGGCGGTCCTCCTGGTCACGGCCGGCATGGCCTTCGGCGGCTACTCCCTCGCCTCCGGGGCGAAGCAGCCCGCCGCCTCCGCCGGCAAGGTGGCGCGATCCGCCACCGTCAAGGTCGTGCGCACGGACCTCGCCGACACCCAGACGCACCGCGGCACCCTCGGCTACGGGGCCGACATCGCCGTCAAGGGCACGGGGGAGGGAACGGTCACCGAACTCCCGCCCACGGGGCGGACGGTCAAACGCGGCCGCCAGCTGTACGCGGTGGACGACCGCCCTGTCGTGGTCTTCTACGGGAGCACGCCCCTGTACCGCACCCTGGACAAGCCGACGCTGCGCGGCAGGGACGTCACCATGGTCGCCGACAACCTCGAAGCCCTCGGCTACGACATCGGCCCGCGCGTCGGCGCCTCCTCGGGGGGCGCGATGGGGACCATCACGGGCGCGGGCCGCGCCGACCGGATCGGGGACGTCTGGACCAAGAGCCTGTCGGACGCGGTCAAGCGGTGGCAGCGGTACGTCGGCATGGACCCGACGGGCACGCTGGACGTCGGGCAGATCGTCGTGGTATCCGGGCCGGTGCGGGTCAGTTCGGTGCAGGCCCAGCTCGGCGACCCCGTCGGCGAGCCCCTGATGACCGTCACCCGCACCTCCAAGTCCGTGAGCGTGCCGGTGCAGGCCACGGACACCGACGGCATCTCGACCGGCGCGAAGGTCGTGATCACCCTTCCGGACAACAGCGAGGCGCCCGGGACCGTCACCTCCATCAGCCAGACCGTCCAGGGCGGAGGTGACTCGGCCGGCGGCCAGAACACCCCTCCCACGCTCCTCGTCACCGTCACACCGGCCACCCCGCCGAAGTACGACGCGGCCAGTGTGCAGGTCCGCTTCACCGCCTCCACCAGGAAGAACGTGCTCGCCGTGCCCGTGGGGACGCTCGTCGCGCTGAGCGGCGGCGGCTACGCGCTGCAGAAGACCGACGGCGCCTACCTCGCCGTCGAGACGGGACTCTTCGCGAACGGCATGGTCGAGGTGAAGGGCGACGGAGTGTCCGAGGGGCTTCGTGTGGAGACCGCCTCATGACCCTCGGCGACCTCGGCGGCGGCCCCGCCGACACCCTGCGGCTGCGGGCGGTGGGGCCGCCCCACCCGTCCCCGCAGGCTCCGCCGTCTCCCGGAGCCCGGCACGCCGGCCGCCGGGACGAGCCCGTGCTGCGGGTCGTGCGGGCGAGCAAGACCTACGCAGGCGGCGTCCGCGCCCTGGACGACGTGTCGTTGACCATCCGCCGCGGCGAACTCCTCGGCATCGTGGGGCCGTCCGGATCCGGCAAGTCGACGCTGCTCAACATCATGGGGACCCTCGACCTGCCGAGCCGCGGCACGGTGGAGATCGCGGGACGCGACGTGGCCCGACTCCGCGACCGCCGGCTGTCCGTCCTGCGCGGCACGTGGCTCGGTTTCGTCTTCCAGCAGTTCCACCTCACCGACGGGCTCTCGGCTGCGGAGAACGTCGCCACGGGACTGCTCTACGCGGGCGTCCCGCGCCGTCGCCGCCGCCCCCTCGCCCTGGAGGCGCTCGGCCGGGTGGGGCTCGCCCACCGGGTGGACCACTCCCCACACCAGCTCAGCGGCGGTGAGAAGCAGCGCGTGGCCATCGCCCGCGCCCTGGTCAACGCCCCGTCGCTGGTCCTGGCCGACGAGCCCACCGGCGCCCTGGACACCGCCAACGGCCGGGCCATCCTGGATCTGCTCGAGAAGCTCAACGACGAGGGCACCACCATCGCCGTGATCACCCACGACCGCGACATCGCGGCCCGGCTGCCCCGGCGCGTGGAGATCCGCGACGGCCGGATCACGGACGACACCGGCGCGGAGGCGACCCCATGACCGAAGCCGCGAAGGACGAACCCCTGCGCGGGGTACGGCTGCCACCGGGCGACTTCCTGCGCCTGGGGTTCCTGGGCATCCGGATCCGTGTGATGCGGGCGGCGCTGTCCGCCCTCGGCATCTCGATCGGCATCGCCACCATGATCGTCGTCACGGGCATCCCCGCGTCCAGCCAGCGCCACCTCCTCGACGAGCTGGAATCCCTCGGCCCCGACATCCTGCAGGCCCAGGCGGTCGGGCAGCAGGACGAGCGGCCTTCGCTGCCGAAGGAGGCCGCCGCGATGGCCGGCCGGATCGGCCCGGTCACCTCGGCCACCGCCGTGGCCAACACCAACGCGCGCATCCTGCGTTCGGACCGGGCGCCCGCCGACGACGGCGTCGGCATCACCGTTCTGGCCAGCCAGGACAACCTGCTCTCGACGGTCCACGGGGCGGTGCGCGCCGGCCGGTTCCTCGGCCCGGCGACCGACCGGTTCCCCACGGTGGTCCTCGGCAACCAGGCCGCCGCCTGGCTCGGCATCAGCCGGCTGGACCCGGGCGGCCCAGCGCCCCTGGTCTCCATCGACCGGCGTGCGTTCTCAGTGATCGGCATCCTGGGCCCCATGCCGCTCACGCCCGAGCTCGAGCAGTCGGTGATGGTGGGCTGGCAGGCGGCCCACACCTACCTGAACTTCGACGACCAGCCGACGGTCGTCTACGTCAAGGCCGACGAGGACGCCCTGGAGGACGTCCGCGGGGTGCTTCCCGCGACGCTCGACCCGCAGGCGCCCGGCCTGGTCCAGGTCAGCCGGCCCTCGGAGGTGCTGGCCGCCAAGCGAGCCACCGAGAACACCTTCTCCTCGCTCTTCCTGGGGCTGGCCGGGGTGGCGCTGCTGGTGGGCGGCATCGGAGTCGCCAACACGATGTTCATCTCGGTGCTCGAACGCCGCAAGGAGATCGGTCTGCGCCGCGCCCTCGGCGCCAGCAAGGGCCAGATCCGCGGGCAGTTCCTCGTGGAGGCGGTCATGCTGTCGGCGTTCGGCGGGATCGCCGGGACCTCCGTCGGCTCCCTGGCCGCGATCGGGTACAGCCTGCACCAGGGCTGGACGCCCGTCCTGCCGCTCCCGGTCGTGGCTGGTGCGGTCGGCGGCGCGGTGGTCGTGGGCGTGCTGGCGGGCGTCTACCCCTCCGTCCGGGCCTCCCGGCTTCCGCCCACCGAGGCCCCGTCAAGGGGGAGGTCACCTCGGCCGGACACCGCGACGGACCCACCCGCGTGTGCCGCACCGTGCGCGGCGGCACACCGGCCATACCCTCGCGACTCAATCGGGCGCCACGCTCACGGACACGATGGTCCAGGACTTGACGTTGGAGCGGCACCCCCGTGCGCGAACTTCAGGTCGGCCTCAAGGACGCGAAGGTCATCGGCGTCGTCGACGACTCGCTGACCGTGGCCCGCTATGACGCTTCGCTCGGGCAGAAGGCGTCCGGGGCATCCATCTGGAAGGTCGTGGCCGTCCCCTTCGACGGTTCCGGCGAGCGGACTCTTCTCGCCCGTGCGGTGGCGGACCGTGTAGCCGTCCGGTCGGACGGCGGCGTTCAACTCGTCGGCGGACAGTCCGCGGAGGACTACGGCTCTTCCTGGA